>JBDSWH010000106.1:0-3184 GCA_039926785.1 Gammaproteobacteria bacterium | reverse complement strand
CAGTGCGACGCGCCACAAGGACCTGCGCACCGGCGTTTCGGTCTGGGAGGCAGTCCGGCGGCCACCCGTCCCCGTAGGCCGCCTGCGACGGGATCACCGCACGGACGTGCTGGTGGTGGGCGCCGGCATCTCCGGGGCGATCATCGGCGAGGCGCTAACGGCACGGGGCCTCGAGGTGACCATCGTGGACCGTCGCGGACCCGTGCTCGGCTCGACACCGGCTTCCACGGCCTTGCTCCAGTACGAACTCGACACGCCGCTGTCGCTGCTCATTGGCCGGCTGGGGCGCACGAACGCCGAACGCGTGTGGCGGCGCTCCCACCTGGCGCTGGATGCCCTGCGGGAACGGAGCCGCCATCTCGGCATACAGGCCGATCAGATCAACCGGGATTCGCTCTACCTGTCTGGCAACGTGCTCGACACGGCGGGCCTGCACCGGGAGGCCGAAGCGCGCCAACGGGCCGGCTTCGAATGCACTTACCTGTCGCGCACCGAGGTGTGCGACCGCTACGGGATCCGTGGCCGGTCGGCACTGGTTAGCTATGACAACCTGGCGGCAGACCCGCGTCGGCTGGCGACGGGTTTCCTCAACGCTGCGCTCGATGGTGGCGCACGGTTGCTGGCGCCGGTGGACGTTACGGGGATCGAGAACTCGCGCCAGCGCGTCCGCGCTACTACCCGGGACGGACCCGTGATCACCTGTCGTTCGCTGGTCTTCGCCACCGGGTACGAAATGCCCAAGGCAGTGCCCGCGGCCGGTCACCACATCGCATCGACGTACGCGATTGCCACGCGGCCCCAGCCCAGTTCGCTGTGGGCCACATCCTGTTTTATCTGGGAGGCGTCGGATCCCTACCTGTACCTGCGGGTCACGCCAGACCACCGCATCATCTGCGGTGGCCAGGATGAGGACTTCAGCGACGAGGCCACCCGGGATGCCCTGCTGCCCGCCAAGACCGCCGCGCTTGAACGCCGGCTTGGCCAGTTGCTGCCCGACGTGGACCCGAGAGCGGCGTTCGCCTGGTGCGGCTCCTTTGGCGCATCTCCCGACGGTACACCCACCATCGGGCGGGTGCCCCGTCGGCCAAACTGCTACGCGGCGATGGGCTACGGCGGCAACGGCATCACTTTTTCCATGCTGGCGGCCCAGCTGTTGGCCGGCCTGATCACGGGGCAGGGTGATCCCGACAGCGATCTGGTGTCCTTCCGGTCTAAACGCTGACGGCACTGCCGTCGTCGCTCAGTCAGCCGCGAGATGGTGGTGATGAGTGGAGTGGCCTGCCGACCTCAGCATCATGAGGGCGACAGGGCTGAGCCGACCAATTATTTCGGCGTGCTGCGCACGCGGGCTGGGTAGAATGGAACCATGCCGCTGACCTGGCGTCTTACAGCCTTCCTGTCCATCCTTCTGGTGAGCGCAGCAACCCTTGCACAGGGCTCGGTTCGGCTGGGCGTGGAGACGCCGGTCGAGAGTCCAATGGGCCTGGATTCGGCGGCACTGCGCGCCACGGTATTCGGGACACCGCCAAACGAGATGGCCCCTTTGCCCGGCAAGGTGCCGCTTGCCGAAATCAACATCCGCCTGCCAGGCGCCAAGCCCGTCCCGGAAGTCTTCTGGTTCGACCGGAGACTGCGCGTCTGGTTTTCCGGCCAGCGGAAGCCTGCCCCCCTCGTGATCGTCATCGCCGGCACGGGGGCGGCAGGCAACAATGAGAAGATCGCCATTCTGCGCGCCGCGCTATACGGCGCCGGTTATCACGTGTTAACGATGCCGTCGCCCACGTTTCCCGGCTTTATCGTGTCCGCTTCTGGCACCGGAGTGGCCGGCGATCTGCTCCAGGATGGCCAGGACCTCTACGCAGCGGTCCAGGAAATCATTGCGCATCTTCCGTCCCGCGTGCGGATCACCGAGATCAACGTGCTGGGCTATAGCCTCGGGGGTGCGAATGCGGCAATGCTGAAGTCCATCGATGCTACGGAGGGCAGACTGCACATCCATCGCGCGGTCATGATCAATCCGCCCGTCAATCTCTTTGCGACGCTGGCCCGCTTCGACCAGCTGTTCGCCACCTCAATCGGCACCGGCGAACAGGACATCGAGCGGCTCTACCGGAAATACTATGCGCGGCTCGCCAATGTCTATCGCGCCTCGAACAGCCTCGAGGTGGACGAGAAGTTTTTGTTCAGCGCCGCGCCGGATGTGCTCGCCACGGATGCGGAGCTGGCGGCGGCCATCGCCCTTTACTACCGCCTGAGCATGATGGACATGTTCTTTGCCGGCGACCTCTTCTCTGGCGCCGGGGTGGTGGTGGATCCCGGCCACCCGCCACAGGTTGGCCAGGCAATCGATGAGGCAGCGCGCATCCTCCGCAGCAAGCCGCTCTCGGAATACCTGTGGCGGGTGTTTATGCCTTACTACCTGAAGCATCGTCCGGGATCGACGGTTGAGTCGCTGCTGGCCGACAACCGTCTCGACATCATCGGCGACGCCCTGCGTAACGATCCGGACTACTACGCGCAGACCAACCGCGACGACCTGATTCTCGACGGGCGCGAACTGGAATGGCTGCAAGCCACTATGGGCCCCCGAATCCAGGTGTACGACCACGGTGGTCACATGGGCAACCTGGGCGCCCGGGACCAGGTCGCCGACATGCTTGACATGCTGGCGGGACGCTGGACCGGTGCGCAATGAAAGCCGCACTGCTCGCCGCCCTGGTTGCCCTTGCGATGGCCGTGCTCGGCGGTTGCGCGTCCCCGGAAATGGCGATCCGCACCCTGCCCCCGGAAACACCGGCGGCCGACATCGCCACGGCAACTGAAGAGGCGGCGGCGCCCACTGCTGCCGTAACCGCACCGGCCGACCGTCAGGACCAACAGCAACGCGCCACGCCACTGCCACAGGAAACCCCTGACGACGCACCGTCCATGCACACCTACGATCCGTGGGAGCGGGTTAATCGCTTCACCTACCGGTTCAACGCCCGGTTTGACGAAGCACTTTTCCTGCCGGTCGCGAACGGCTACCGCCGCCTGCCCACGCCGGTACGTTCAGGCGTGCACAACTTCTTCGGCAATATTGGCGAAGTCCACAGCACGATCAACTACGTGCTGCAGGGCCGGGTGCGCCTCGGCGCGCGCAGCCTCGGGCGATTCCTGATGAACAGCACCGTGGGCATCGGCG
>JBDSWH010000105.1:0-8518 GCA_039926785.1 Gammaproteobacteria bacterium | reverse complement strand
GCGAAGTCTTCGTCACCAGCGTCGAGGTCGCGGTTGGGTAGGCTGCCGGTTCTGTCCGGACGGGAGGTCTGCGCGGTCCTGGCTCGAAACGGCTTTGCTGAAGTTCGGCGGCGTGGCAGTCACATCGTGATGCAAAAGACCGCACGGATTGCCACAACCACAGTGGTCGTGCCGGATCACGCCGAGCTACGCATCGGCACCTTGCAGTCAATCATTCGCCAATCTGGCCTGGGTCGCGCGGCCTTCGAGATCTGACTTGCCGACGCCCCCACGGCCACAGCCTGTGGCATTACGCATCGAGCTGCTGGATGTAGTTCCCCTCGTGTGGCGACGCGGGCTGGTCTCCAATCAATGCACGCTCGCGCGCCTGCATCGCTATCTGCAATGGGTCATGGGGTGGACGGATACCCACGCCCATGAATTCCAGGTGGGCGCGACCGTGGTGGCGCCGGACTGGTGGATCCAGGAGAGCCGTCTGGATGCGGATGCCGGCCGCTATCGCGACGAGCGACGCGTCTCGGTCGCTGCCGTCGTGTCGGAACTGGGTGCCCGCGGTGAGTTCGAATATCGCTATGACATGGGGGATGGCTGGGAGCATCGGATCGTGATCGAGTCTCCGCCGTCATCCTGGGACAACAGGGAACAGCCATTGCCGGTGTGCATCGCAGGCGAGAACGCCTGCCCGCCGGACGACGTGGGCGGTCCCCATGGTTACACGCGGTTCCTGGAAATTCTCGGCGACCCGACCCACGAGCAGCACGAGGACATGGTGCGGTGGATCGGCGGCGTCTTCGACCCGAAGGGCTTCGATCTGAACCGTCTCAATCGTGAGTTCAAGGGCTCGAACGGGCGTCGCCGATGAAAACCAACAGGCGGTGACAACTGCATTCTGATCGCAGCTGCACTTACGGTGCACTTACGGAGAAACTCTGGTGCAACGCGCCGGTCGCAAGTAATTGATTAGATGGCGCGCCCGACTGGATTCGAACCAGTGACCCCTGCCTTCGGAGGGCAGTACTCTATCCAGCTGAGCTACGGGCGCCCCGCGGTCAAAAAAAGCTCGTCAAGCAGGTTGGCGGGGGCGAGATGATAGCCTCGCAGCGCTCGCGACGTCCAACCGCGCCGCTCCTGGCCCGCATCGGGGCCCGCATCCAGGCCCGCAAGCCGCTTGCCAGTCGGGGGGACCCCGGCCATGCTTTTCCGCATGCGCACCCTCGACCTGCCCCAGGACGCCTTTCTCGACATCTTCGACTCCGCCCCGGTCCGTGACCTGGAGCCCGGGGAAGTGATCATCAGCGCCGGCGAGCCGGCCAACCAGGTGTTCAATATCCTCTCGGGCGTGCTGCGGGTCACCCGTACCGGCAGCGACGGTCGTCGCCAGGTGCTGTCCTTCCTGTTCCGGGACAACTTCGTGGGGCTGACCGCGTCGGAAACCTACTTCTTCAGCGTCGAGGCGGTGACGGCCGCCCGGGTCACCTGCTGCCCGCGCCGGCAACTCGACGAACGCCTCGCGCAGGACCCGAAGGCCGAGCGGGCCTTCCTTAATATGATGTTCCGCGTCATCGAGGACATCCTGGATGTCGTCTACAGCCTGGGCCAGCGCACGGCCATAGAGCGGCTGGCGGTTTTCCTGCTCTATCTCCGGCACTGGCGCCGGCTCACCGAAAACGTGGCTGAAGACAACGACCCGGCCCTGAGCGAAATCCCGGTGCCCATGAGCCGGGAAGACATCGCGGACTTCCTGGGGCTGAAGAAGGAAACCGTAAGCCGCAGCTTCCGCGACCTGGAAGAACGTCGCCTGATCCGGCGCGTGGACACCCACCGGATCCGGGTGGATGACCTCAAGGCCCTGCGCCAGCTGGCCGGAATCTGGGATTTTGCGTCCCCGCGACGCCTGACGAGTACCCCGCCGCAGCGCGCCTGAAGCGGTTTTCCCTCGCCGGCTTGTCACTTATACTGCGCCCCCCCAGTCCCGGCCTCTCCATGGCCAGCCAAATCACGAAGCGAGCAGACCTTGAGCACCCACCAGCACAACGCCGGACCCGTGAGCCACCAGTCCGAGGACCAGAATTTCTTCAACCTGTTCATGGTGGTCATCGGGGCCCTCATCGGAGTCACGATTTTCCTTGTCTTCCTCGCCCGTAGTATTGCCAGCGACAGCCAGCTCGCCTGGGTCAAGCAGGACCCGGCGTATGCGACCGCCGTGGACGACCGCATCCAGCCCGCCGGTCAGGTGCGCCTGCAGGGTGACGCCTCGGCTGCCGGAGCTGTCGCCTTGGCGCCAGCTGGCGAAGTCGCTGCACCGGTCGCCGCAAAACTCACGGGCGAGCAGGTGTACAACACTGCGTGCTTCGCCTGCCACGGTTCCGGCGTCGGCGGCGCACCGAAGCTCGGTGACGCGAGTGCCTGGAAGCCGCGTGTTTCCCAGGGCATGGCCACGCTCACCAAGCACGCGCTCGAGGGCTTCCAGGGCAAGGCCGGCGTCATGCCCGCCAAGGGTGGCCGCGTCGACCTGTCGGACGACGAGATCATCGCCGCCGTCAAATTCGTCTCGGGTTCCTGACCCCAGCCGTGTCTCCGGATGGGGCGGCGCCTCGCGCTGTCCTGGCGGGTTCGTGACGTTTTCACGAATTACCCGTTACATAATTCTTTTTCTTTTGCCTGTGAATCAGCGACGCATGCGAATGCGTGAAGCATGCAATTGACCGTGTCTGCTACCACCAACGAGACTGCCCGCGCGCCGCAAACCGCAACCTCATCTGCGAGTAATAACAAAGCGGCCTTGTCTTCAAATGGTGTACTGCATGCGCAATCGGTTCCGTATTCTGTCGGCCGCTCTTCTGGTTCTCGGTTGCCAGGCTGCTTCAGCCAGCACCTGGATCTTTGCCTCCACCCCTGACAGCAGCTACTACGTCACCAGCGGCTCGTCCTACGGCAATCGGGTGACCTTCTCCGAGGGCACCGAGAAGCTGCTCACCACCGGCTGGTCAGACACGGCCGATGCCCCCGTGCACGGCTTCGAGACAGCCTTCATCCGGCGGTTCTCAACCGGCCTCGGCGTGTGCAATCGCGAGGAAGGCGCCATCAACGACTGCATCTCGGGCGGGCTGGACCACCAGGTCGACAACATCAGCCAGCAAGATCTCGTGCTGTTTCTGTTCGACTCGCCCCAGGCCATGCAGTCGCTGGTCATCGACCCCTACGGCATCTGGGACCGGGACATCAGCTACTGGATCGGCAACGTGTCATCCACGGTCGACCTGAGTGGTGCGACGTTCGCCACTCTGGGCTCGCTGGGGTTTTTCTCCGGTCAGCTGGACTCGCTCAACAGCGCGGGTGAGGCGGCCCTGACGATCAGCCTCGGCGGCCTGGTGGGTAATGCCCTGCTGGTGGGCGCGCTGAACCCCGCCGACGGCACGCCGGATCGATTCAAGATTCGCTCGCTCACGACTACCATGACTGTCGTGCCGGTGCCCTCGGCGGCCTGGCTGTTCCTGTCAGCCCTCGGCGCGGTCACCGGGACCTTTGGCCGCCGGCGCCAGCTCGCCTGATTTGCGGCGCGCCGGAGATCCACTGTTCCACTGTCGCTCGGCGCGGAGGCTAATGGCCTCCGCCAGGTGACGACTGTCGATCGCGTCGGCGGCTTCCAGATCAGCCAGCGTGCGGGCCACCCGACGAATGGCGTCCTGGGCACGCGCTGACAAGAAGAATCGGGCGCTCGCGTTCTCCAGCAAAGTCTGGCCGACCGGTTCGAGCGTGCAGTGGACCCGCAGGCCCTGGGCATCGAGCCGGGCGTTCATGCCGCCGCGGCGCCACTGTCGGGCTGCCGCACCGGCCACGCGCTCCCGGACGGTCGCAGACGACTCGGCTGCATCAGACCCCGTCGGCCTAACGCCCGCCCGGTGCACGCTGACGACCAGGTCCACCCGGTCCAGTAACGGACCCGACACCTTCATCTGGTACCGCCGGACCTGATCCGGCGTGCATCGGCACGCCTGCTCGCGATCACCGGCGTAGCCGCAGGGACACGGGTTCATCGCCGCCACCAGCTGGAACTCCGCGGGGTACTCGACGGTGCGGCGCGATCGCGCAATGGTGATCTGGCCCGTGCCGAGGGGCTCGCGCAGCGCCTCGAGCACGGGTCGGGAAAACTCTGGCAGTTCATCCAGGAACAGCACGCCCCGGTGGGCCAGTGAAATCTCGCCGGGCCGGGGATTGCCGCCGCCGCCCACCAGGGCGGCCGCCGACGCGGTGTGGTGCGGCGCGCGGAAGGGGCGACGGCGAAACTCCAGCGTAGTGCCCGCCAGCGACTGGATCGCGGCGGACTCCAGGGCCTCAGTCTCCGTGAGGTCCGGGAGCAAGCCGGGCAGGCGGCGGGCCAGCATGGTCTTCCCGGTACCGGGCGGCCCCACGAGCAGCAGGTGATGACCACCCGCGGCGGCCACTTCCAGAGCGCGCTTCGCCGCGAATTGGCCCCGGACGTCGGCAAGGTCGTTCGGGTCCGCGGCCGGCACAGGGGGTGACACCCTGGCGGGCGGGGGCAGCGGGGCGGAGCCGTTCAGGAACTGGACCACGTCCAGCAACGAGCCGGCCAGGCGGATCCGGTCACCCCCCAGCAGGCCCGCCTCGGTCGCACCGGCGCCGGGCACGATGGCGAGGTGGCCCGCGTCCCGGGCCTTGAGGAGGGCCGGCAACAGGCCCGGCACGCGGCGGAGCGCGCCGGAGAAGGCAAGCTCGCCCAGGAACTCCACGCCGTGCGACGGTCCGGCCCGGACCTGGCCCGACGCCACGAGGATGGCCACCGCAATCGCCAGGTCGAAGCTGCTGCCCGCCTTCGGAAGGTCAGCGGGCGCCAGGTTCACGGTGATGCGGCCATCGGGAAACTCAAGGCCCGAGGACTGGATGGCGGCCCGCACCCGGTCGCGGCTTTCCCGGACCGCGGTCTCGATCAGGCCAATGATAGTGAACTGGGGCAGGCCACCCGCCACGTGGGCCTCGACCGTGACCTCGGGCGCCTTGAGTCCCAGTTGGGCCCGGGCCAGCGTGGTGGCGAGGCGCACGGCGTCAGGTCAGGGGGTTGTTCGACCTTCGAGGGCCTCGAGCTCGGCCTCCAGCCGGGTGAGCTTCTCCCGCGTCCGTTCCAGCACCCGGCGCTGGACGTCGAACTCCTCCCGGGTCACCAGTTCCAGCTTCTCGAAGGTGCTGCCAAGTAGTGCCTCGAAGTTCCGTTCCAGGTCCGCCTGCAGGGCGCGGACGCTGCCCGGTACGTTGGCGGCCAGCTTGCGGGCCAGGTCTTCGACGAACTTTGCGTCCAGCTTGCGTTCCACGTGGGTGCTCTCCTGTTGTTCGCCCCGTAACGATCCACTGCACCCGGTTGACGCCCTGCAACGGTGCAACGCGAGCCTTCGGGGTTGACCCGTCGCCGCGCCACTGCAAGGCGGAAGGTCCTTCCGGGACCTGGCACGGATCGTGCTTAGTGAACATCTCGGCAGCGCGACGATCGTGCCAGCCGCACCCTCATCACACAAGCAAGAATTAGGAGTGAATTCGTGGCGAAACACGTCTTGACCAAGTCGGGCATTGCCCTTGTCTGGGCAGCAGCCGGCGGCGCGCAGGCGGCCGAAGTGACGGCGAACATCGGCTACATGTCGGAATACATCTTCCGGGGCATCTCCCAGTCCGACTCCTCCGCCATGGCCGGCCTCGACCTGAAGTCCAACGGCTTCTATCTGGGGACCTGGGGTGCCGACGTCGAGCAGGGCCTGGAAGTCGACCTGTACGGCGGCTACAACGGGTCGGTCGGCGATTTCACCTACGGGATCGGCGCGACGGGCTACTTCTACACGGATTCCTTCGATGACGACTACAAGGAAGTCAACCTTAGCCTGGGCTACAAGATCTTCAGCATCTCCGCTGCCATCGGCGAGTACGACAACTTCGACGGACCCACCAGCGAGGGCGGCGAGGGCTCCGGCTCACTCGACTACACCTACATTGCCCCGCGGGTAGACTACAAGGGCTTCTACGGCCTGGTCGGGATGTTCAGTCAGGACTTCGATACGACCTACTACGAAATCGGCTATGGCAGCCAGTTCGAGCCGATCGGTCTCGACTACAAGGTGTCTCTGATCTACACGGACGACACGGCGATCAAAGACTTTGAAGAGAGCGACAGCGGCGAAACGTCCCTGGTCTTCAGCATCAGCAAGACGTTCGGCCTCATCAAGAAGTAGGAGTTCCGCATATGAAACTCATCACAGCCATCATCAAGCCCTTCAAGCTCGATGACGTGCGCCAGGCCGTCACCGAGATGGGCGTCCAGGGCATCACTGTCACCGAGGTCAAGGGCTACGGCCGTCAGCGCGGCCACACCGAGTTGTACCGGGGCGCCGAATACGTCGTGGATTTTCTGCCCAAGACCAAGCTCGAGCTGGCGGTGGCCGACGAGATCGCCGAGCAGGTGGTAGAGGCGATCGTCAACACGGCGCGCACGGGTAAAATCGGCGACGGCAAGATCTTCGTCACGCAGCTGGATGAGGTCGTCCGTATCCGGACGGGTGAGACCGGCAGCGAAGCCGTGTAGGCCGCAATTCAGCAAGAACCGAGACAGAACGATTCGCGCAGGAGATATCACAGTGATTCAACTCAACAACCTACTGACCGCGTTCCGCAAGGCCGCCGGGGTGGCATCGCCAGCCTTGCTGCTGGCCGGGCTGCTGGCTCCGGGCCTGGTGATTGCCGGTGACACGCCCGTCCCCGACAAGGGCGACACCGCCTGGCTGCTGACCTCGACCACGCTCGTCATCCTCATGACCATCCCGGGTCTTGCGCTGTTCTACGGCGGCATGGTCCGTTCCAAGAACGTGCTG
This sequence comes from Gammaproteobacteria bacterium, assembly GCA_039926785.1. Lineage (GTDB taxonomy): Bacteria > Pseudomonadota > Gammaproteobacteria > Steroidobacterales > SHZI01. Next base: position 1,649 of record JBDSWH010000105.1, on the reverse strand, counting down.
TCGGTGCTGATGCAGGTGTTCATGACCTTCTGCCTGATCGCGCTGCTCTGGGCCATCTACGGCTACAGCCTCGCCTTCACGAGCGGTTCGGCGTTCTTCGGGGGCTTCGACCGCCTCTTCCTGAGTGGCATGACCATCGAGTCGGTGGCAGCCACCTTCTCAAAGGGCGTCTACGTTCCGGAATTCGCCTACTTCGTCTTCCAGCTCACCTTTGCCTGCATCACGCCCTGCCTCATCGTCGGTGCTTTCGCCGAGCGCATCAAGTTCTCGGCAGTACTGATCTTCCTGGTCATCTGGTTCACGTTCGCCTACCTGCCCGTCGCGCACATGGTCTGGTTCTGGGCCGGCCCGGATGCCTACACGGATGCAGACGCGGGCGCAGCCGCGGGTGCCACGGCAGGCTTCCTGTTCCAGAAGGGCGCACTCGACTTCGCCGGCGGTACGGTGGTGCACATCAATGCCGGTATCGCCGGCCTCGTGGGCGCCATCTTCGCTGGCAAGCGGGTCGGCTACGGGCGCTCGTCGTTCCAGCCGCACAATCTACCCATGGTTATGATCGGCACTTCGCTGCTGTGGGTGGGCTGGTTCGGCTTCAACGTGGGTTCGAACCTTGAGGCGACCGGCCTCGCGGCCCAGGTGTTCGCCAACACGATCCTGGCAACCGCCGCCGCCGCTCTCGCCTGGTCGTTCGCGGAGTGGATTGGCCGGGGCACGCCGACGATGCTCGGCGGCGCGTCGGGCGCTATCGCCGGCCTCGTGGCCATCACCCCGGCTTGCGGCTGGGTGGGCCCCATGGGCGCCATCGTGATCGGCCTGGTGGCCGGCCTGGTCTGCCTCTGGGCGGTCACCAAGCTTAAGGCCATGCTGGGCTATGACGACTCGCTGGACGTCTTTGGCGTGCACGGCATCGGCGGCATCACGGGTGCGCTGCTGACTGCCGTGTTCTGCGATCCGTCCCTCGGCGGCACCGGCGTCTACGATTACGTGGCCAACGAGGTCGCGCCGTATTCCATGTCGACCCAGTTCATTTCCCAGCTGTGGGGCGTGGGCACCACGGTCGTTTGGTCGGGACTGGTCTCCGTGGTGGCGTTTGCCCTGGTCAAGGCGACCATCGGCCTGCGAGTGACGGAGGACCAGGAGCGGGAGGGCCTGGATACGGTCTCCCACGGCGAGACGGCCTACACCTGAGTGACCCCCGGGTGACTCTGGCGGGGCCCGGGCGCAAGGCCCGGGCCCCGCCGGAGCCACCCACCCCTGACCTTCCAGCGGGCTTGAGCTTCCAGCTGGCCACCAGCCCGCTGCTCTGGCCCCGCAGCACGGGCCGACCGTGAACCCCGTCAGATTCCCCGCGGGCCCCGGGTGGCATAATCCCTGGCGTTCGGGGCGTTGGGTCCGAACGTCCGGGTGTCCATCGAGGTTGCCGTCATGAAGCGCCTGTCTGCTTCGGGTTTGCTGGTCCTGTTCGTGTCGGGTGCGGTTACGACCATCGCCCTGGCACAGGAAGCTTCTGTGTACCGGTGGGTGGATGCCCAGGGCATCGTCCACTACAGCGACCAGCCGGCGGCCGACAGCTCGGCCGAGGAACTGCCCATCCGCTACCGCAAGACAGACCGCGGAGCCCTGCAGGCCCGGGTCAAGGCAAAGTCCGA
>JBDSWH010000104.1:0-7452 GCA_039926785.1 Gammaproteobacteria bacterium | reverse complement strand
GCGTGCCACCGAGAGTAGTCCCCGGTGCCGCACCGTCGAAGACCCAGACATCGGCCCGGCCGACCTGGCGGGTCGTGAGCTGGCCGGGATTGGCGGGGTCGTTGTAAGGGCCGTTCTGGCCCCGGTGCGCGGTGGTGATGAATGCCCGGTTACCGCCCGGGCCCCCGAAGACAATGTCCCGCGGCTCGTCGCCCACAAGCAGGGTGCGGAGCACGCGGGGCGCGGCGGCGGCGGCGCTCACAATGCTGATGCTGTCGGACAGATGATTGACGACCCAGGCATCGCCATTCGACCGCACCGCGACCGCCACCGGCTCGAGCCCCACAGGCACGGAAGCCACGAGGCTCAACCCCGTCGTGCCGATTCGGAAGACCTCCAGGCGGTTGTCGGGAGTATTGACCGCGAGCAGCCGGGTGCCGTCGGCGGAGAGGGCCAGCGGCCGGACCTGACCCGATTCGAAGGCGACAAACGAACCCGCCCCTGCTGTCGTGGCGGCCCCCAGGGCAAGGCCCAGTGCGGCGATGCCGGCCAGGAACGGGGGGATGCTTACTCGCGGGTTCTTCTTGTTCATTCCCGCAAGCTACCGCCCTTGCCTGGGAGCCGCAAGGCCGGGGCAGTCGGGCTTTACATAAACGACCCGCGGCGGGCATTGGCAGCGGTACTACTGACCTCGCTCACCGACGAGGACCTTGAACGACAGCTCGCCGCGCGCGTAGTTCTTCTTCGTTCCGGGCATCGCCGGCACGATACGGTCGTCCCGGACCTCAGCGGCCCGCCACCCGCCCTCGGTCGCCACGGCCGGCAGATCGATGTCGGTCATGAAGCGGGCGAACGATTCGTTGTTGTTGTAGCTCTCCCAGTCGTGCATGAACTGCTCGATAGGCGTATTGCCGCGGGGAATTTCGAAATGCAGCATCAGTCCGCCCTGCTTCAACAACCGCCGGCACTCGGCAAGGATTCGCGGCATCGCCTTGCGGGAGGTCTCGTGCAGCGTAATGTGAGATACGACGAGATCAAAGCTGCCGCTGGCGAAGTTCGTCGCCTCGGCATTCTGCTGACTGAAGTGTATCGGGACGCCCAGCGCCTCTGCGCGCGCATGCGCGTAGCGCAGCACTGGCGCTGCCACGTCGATGGCATGCAGTTCTGCACCGGGGAATGCCCTGGCCCATGGGATGGTGCTGCTCCCTATGGTGCAGCCGATGTCCAGAATACGGCCGGGCCGGAACTCCGGCCAGCGCGAACGCAGATAACCCAGCAGCAGCTCCCCCAGGTTCAGGCCCCACCCGTAGGCCTGGATGCCGGTTTCGAAGATCGCGCCGGCCGCAACATCATCCACCGGCACCTGCTCGGTGTGATAGCCGCCGGGTTGAATGTGAATGTCATGGACCGCGTGGTAACGCGGAACCGGCACGCCGGAATCGAGGCTCAACGAACCACCGGCCGGTGTGTCCCGGGCATACCGCTTGAAACGTTCAATCAGTGCTGGCACCTGCGGTTCGGTGATATCGATCGCCACATCCCACATCAACTCCTGGCTGCGCCGCTGCAGGGCGCTCCAGAACCGGTAGAACGGATCCCGCTCCATGCACGGGCGGATTTGGCGCCGGTCCGCTGGCGACGCGCCCGTCTCGAGACGGATGGCCGGCTCCACGCGCCGTTCGTAGGCCAGGTAGTTCCCCGGCATGACGCTCCCGGAAAGGTGGGCACGGAGGGACTTCACAAAATCCAGCCGGGCGGCCTGGTCGTGGCTGGGGGTGGGAAGCATGTCGTGGTTGGAGATCAGCATGCGGACAGCCCCTCGGCCGGTTTGAGGAATGGCAACAGGATGCACTAGCCTGTGCGCTGCAACCACCACCCTGCGGGTACCCACGGATGACAACCGGCGATCAGGAGCCCCCTCCGACCTTGCTGCGCACCGCGAAGGGCAGGCGGCCCCAGTATTTCGATGATCCGGCGGTCGACAAGCTGCTGGCCATCGTCACGACCCTGATCGGGGAAGTCTCGGTGCTGCGCGACCGCCTCGACACCATCGAGCAGATCATCGAGCAGCAGGGCCTATTCCCCCGCTCTGCCATCGACTCGTTCCAGCCCAACGACACCGAGGTGGCCCGCCGCGACGCGCGCCGGGCCGACTACCTTGCCCGCGTATTCAGGATCATCCAGAACGAGATAGAGGAACTCGGCGGCGACCGCCAGATGGCGCCGCTCGAGGAAGTCATCGAGCAGTTCGCGAAAAAGAAGCTGTAATCCGCGCCGGCGGGCAACTTGCAAGCTTCTAACTCAGTGCCGGTGAATCCAGCGCAAGATTGTCGATCAGCATCTCGATGTCCACGGGTTTTACAAGGTGGACACTGAAACCGGCCGCCTTCGAGCGCTCGCGGTCGTTCCTCTGGCCATAGCCGGTGAGCGCGATCAGCCGCGGCATTGGCCCAAGCTCATCGCGCAGGCGGCTCGCCAGCTCGAACCCGTCCATCACCGGCAAGCCAATATCCAGGATTGCCACGTCCGGCGCGAACGTCTTCACGATTTGCAGCGCCTCGGGGCCGTCCGACGCGCTCTGCACGTTATAACCCTGCATTGTGAGGATCGCTGCCAGCATTTGTCGCGCGTCTTCATTGTCATCGACGACCAGAATCCGCCGCTGGGCGCCGCCATCCCCGGCCCGGTTCGGTAGCAGGGCCAACGCTGCGATCGGCTTCTCACGGGAAGCGCCGGCCAGCGGCAGCTGCACGGTAAACGTGCTACCGCTTCCCGCCCCGGCGCTCTGCGCCTCTATCGAACCACCGTGTAGTTCGGCAAGGGAGCGTGCCAGCGGGAGACCTATGCCCAGGCCCCCTTCCGTTCGCTCAGAGCCCCGTTGGCCTTGTACGAACAGGTTGAAAACGCGGGGAAGAAGTTGCGGCTCGATACCATTACCATCGTCACAGACCGCGATGGACACCTCGGCCGCCGTCGCGCTGATCCTGATTTGTATATGGCCGCCGCATTCCGTGTATTTCGCGGCATTGGTCATGAGATTGGTGAAAACCTGTCCCAGGCGGGACTCGTCCGCATCCACCATGACCGGCTCATCAGGCGCCTCGACCTCCAAATGATGCTGTCGCTGCTCCAGCAACGAGCTGACGGTCTCAATCGCCTTCGCGACAGCCTCTCGCACATCGACAGGCCTTTTCCTGAGCTCGATCTTGCCGGCGGTAATCCGCGACACATCAAGTAGATCATCGACCAGGCGCATCATGTGCTGCACTTGGCGGTCTATGACAGTGTATTCCCGGGGGATCTGGCCACGGTCCCGCAACCGAATCAACTGAAGCGCCGTGACGATGGGCGCAAGGGGATTACGGAGTTCGTGCCCGAGTATGGCAAGGAACTCGTCCTTCGCGCGATTGGCGGCTTCGGCGGCAACCCTCGCGGTGCGCTCCTCCTCCGCCCGCTTTCGCTCGGTGAGATCCCGCGTGATCTTCGAGAATCCGATCAGCGTTCCGTCTGTGCTACGAACCGCGCTGATGACCACGTTCGCCCAGAAGTGAGTGCCATCCTTGCGCACCCGCCATCCCTCGTCCTCGAAGCGCCCCACCTCAGCCGCACCCCGGAGCTCAAGCTCGCACTTGCCGGCGCGCAACTCCTCCTCCGTATAAAATCTGGAGAAGTGGGAACCGATGATCTCGTGCGCCAAGTACCCCTTGATTCGCTGCGCGCCGACGTTCCACGTGGCGACATTGCCGCGCGTGTCCAGCATGAAGACGGCGTAATCCTGAACGCTCTCGACAAAAAGCCGGAATAATTCCTCGCGCGATTCGCCACTTGCCTCGCTCGCCTGCAGGCGACGAACTGCGACGTCCAGTGTCGCGGCGTTCGTGGTCATGGCGGCCTTGTCGGATTCGCTCATTTACACCCCCAACGGATAGTCTACTCATAACCCCCGTCCCCTTGATCCGCTGTAGGCCGACGCTGACACCCAGTGCCACTGAGGGGCTCGCGTGGCCAATACCGCCCGTTCGGGTGATGCGTCAGCGACAGCTGGGGTGCATAGTGCGGATCATCAGTGGGGATCGACGATGAAGGCACGTCTCGCGCTACTTGGCCTTGCCGGCCTGGCGCTCGTGGTCTCGACGCCGGGGATGGCGGCCACCGTGACCGTGGTTCCCAGCACCCTGACCCCCACCATTGGTGAGACGTTTACGCTGACTGTTCAGTCGGACGTCGGGCACAGCTTTGCGGCCACTATGGCAATGTCATTCGATGACACCAAGGTGGCGTTCGTCGGGGGCGCGATGCCCGACACCGGCTATTTCTCCGTAGCCAACGGGGGCCTACGACGCTGTAGTTCTTAGCTTCACCGCGCTGGCGCCCGGCGCCGCCAGCATCTGGGTCTGGGACGACGGCGGTTACTGTTGTGGATGGTTTGATGCCACCACGGCCGACTACATTCCGGTGGCTTACATCCAGGCTAATGTGGGCGGTATATCACTGCCGCGGCCACCGTTCGGGGGGCCGCTTCCACCGACACCGCCCTCGCCACCGATTCCGCCGCAGCCTCCGGGGGCCCAGCCGCCTGATGGTTTACTGGTCCCCGTGCCGGCGGCGGCAGTGCTGTTCAGCTCCGCTTTGGGGCTGCTTGGGGTGAAGCGCCGCCGGCCATCCGGCTGGTTCCTGCCTTTAGGCCTCCAGCGCCGCCTTTAGCGCCCCGATGAGGTCGTCCGCATCCTCAAGGCCGACTGACAGGCGCACCAGGCCGTCGGTCAGGCCGATGCGCTGGCGCTCCTTCGGCTCCACGTCGGCGTGGGTCATGGTCACCGGGTGGGTGATCAGGGACTCGACCGAGCCCAGGTTCTCGGCGAGGGACCAGAGCTTGATGCGGTCCATCAGGGCCTTGCCCGCGGCGACGCCACCCTTCACCTCGAAGGACAGCATGGCGCCGAAGCCGGAGGCCTGGTGCTTCGCCAGTTCGTGCTGCGGGAACGACGGCAACCCCGGGTAGGCCACCCAGGTGACTTTCGGGTGGCGCTCCAGGAACTTCGCGATGGCAAGCGCGTTCGCGGCCTGCCGGTCCATCCGCACGGACAGGGTCTTGCACCCCTGCAGGGTCAGGAAGGCGACCTGCGGCGACATGATCATGCCGGTGGCATTCATGATGAAGCGAATCGCCTTGCCCTGCTCCTCGCTGCTCACCACGATCGCGCCGCCCACGGTCGCGTTGTGTCCGTCGAAGTATTTGGTGGTGCTGTGGACAACCAGGTCGGCGCCCAGTTCCAGCGGCCGCTGGTAGTAGGGCGTGAGGAAGGTGTTGTCCACCGCGTGCAGGATCTTGTGTTCGCGGGCCACGTCGGAAACGGCGCGGAGGTCCGTGAGCTTCAGCGTCGGATTGGCAGGCGTCTCCGTGAGGATCAGCTTGGTGTTCTTGCGAATTGCCTTCCGCACATTGGCGGCATCGGAGGTATCCACGAAAGAGAACTCAACGCCGAAGCGGGAGTAGACCTTCGTACTGAGGCGATACGTGCCACCGTAGACCACGTCGGAAACAACCGCATGGTCACCAGCATTCAGGTAGGCAAGGTACAAGCCGTTGATCGCGGCCATGCCGGTGCCGAAGCAGATCGTGTCCGTTCCGCCTTCCAGATCCGTCAGCTTGTTCTCCAGCGCCCGCACCGTGGGATTGGCGGAACGGGAATAGGAGTAGCCCTTCGCCAGGTACTGGTCGACCGACTCCTGGACGTAAGTCGTCGTCTGGTAGATCGGCGTCAGGATGGAACCCGTGACGGGATCGGGCACCACCCCGGCGTGAACCTGTCGGGTCGTGAAACCGGGCTTTTTGTGGCTCATGGGCAGGCACTCGGGAATTCGGGCCGGCGATTGTATACGGCCGGCGCTCAGAACTGGTCGTCGGTGAGCGCCAGCAGGGAGTCCGGACCGGCCTGGATGGCCCGCAGGTGGGCCGTGGCAAGGGGCAGGAACTGCTCTGCAAAGAACCGGGCCGTCACGATCTTGGCTTGGTAGAAATCGCGGTCGGACCCGGAAGCTCCGGCCGCAAGCCGCGCCCGGGCGATCAGGGCCCCACGTGCCAGCTGCCAGGCACCGGTGACGGTCCCCAGGAGCATCAGCAGGTGGTATGACGCGGCGCCCGGTGCGGCCGGGTGCCGCGCGTGATTGGCGGCGAGCCAGGCACCCGCCGCCTCGATGGCGGTGCGGCCTTCGTTGAGCCCCTGGCCCAACACGGCCAGGTCGGGAGCCCCGGCCAGCTCCGCCTCGAAGGCCCGCAGGTCGGCCACCAGCAGCTGCAGGGATTCGCCCCCGTCCCGCAGGATCTTGCGGCCGACGAGGTCATTGGCCTGGATGCCGGTGGTGCCTTCGTAGATGGTGGTGATGCGAGCATCGCGCATGTGCTGGGCGACGCCGGTCTCCTCCACGTAGCCCATGCCACCGTGAACCTGCACGGCCAGGGACGTGAGTACCTGGCTCATTTCCGTGGACCAGCCCTTCACCACCGGCGTCATCAGCTCGAGCCGGGACTGGTGGCGCGCGCGCGTGGCCTCGTCCGGATGGCAGCTGGCCATGTCCAGGTCTGCCGCCGTCACGTAGGCGATGCTGCGCATCGCCTCGATATGGGACTTCATGGTGAGCAACATGCGCCGCACATCGGCGTGGCGGATGATGGGTGCGCGGCCCGTCTCGCCAGCCACACGGCCCTGCACCCGGTCTTTCGCGTAGGCCCGGGCGCGCTGGTAGGCGCGCTCGGCCACCGCCACGCCTTCGACACCCACGCCGAGGCGCGCATGGTTCATCATCGTGAACATCGCGGCGAGGCCGGTGTTCAGTTCGCCGACGAGGTACCCGATGGCCTTGTCGAACGCCATCACACACGTGGGGCTGCCGTGGATACCGAGCTTGTGCTCGACGGAGATCGCCCGCACGCCGTTGCGTTCGCCCGGCGTGCCGTCGGCCTTCAACAGGAACTTCGGCACGAGGAACAGGGAAATGCCGCGGACACCCGGGGGCGCCTCAGGGAGTCGGGCAAGGACCAGGTGCACGACGTTCTCCGTCATGTCGTGGTCGCCCCAGGTAATGAAGATCTTCTGCCCGCTGATCCGGTAGTGATCACCTTCCGCTACCGCTTGCGTGCGTAGCGCGGCGAGGTCGGTGCCCGCCTGCGGCTCCGTGAGATTCATCGTGCCGGTCCACTCGCCGGCGGTCATCTTCGGTAGGTAGGCCTTGCGCAGCGCGTCGCTGCCGTGCGCCTCGATGGCGCGGGCGGCGCCTTCGGTCAGCATCGGACACAGGGACCAGGCCAGGTTGGCCGAGCACCACATCTCCTCGAGGGCCACGCCCAGCAGGAAGGGCAGGCCCTGCCCGCCGAATTCCTGCAGCGCAGTGACGGCGGCCCAGCCGCCGGCCTGGTACTCGCGGTAGATGCCCTTGAACTCGGCAGGGACGACGACGCCACCGTTCTCGACC
>JBDSWH010000103.1:0-5994 GCA_039926785.1 Gammaproteobacteria bacterium | reverse complement strand
GGGCTTGTCGCCGAAGCGCGGCACCACCCGCGTGCAGCTGACAATCCAGACCACGGGGTCCTGGCCGAGCGCGATGGACACCTTTGCCACCGTCTCGCCCCTCGCCTTCGCCGCCATCAGGGCTTTCCAGCCCGCCTGGTTTTCCTCGGGATTCAGGCCCAGCAGGCGCGGGCCCCGCAGCTGGCAGCGATAGGTACCGAAGTTGTCACCGAGCACCGGGTCCTTCGTGAACACGGAGGTCGCGTTCACGTACCGGCCCGCGTCCGCGGGGTTGGTCTGGATGAAGGCAAACTTCGTCAGATCGATCTCGTCGCCGCGGAGAACCACCTCCTTGCACAGGGCGCGCTCACGGGCAACAGTGACGGGCGGAATCTGCGGGTAGCTGCCCTTGTTCTTGGTCAGCATGTCGGCCAGGTAGGCCTTCGCCGCACGGTAGCTCCCGGGCGCGTCTCGGGGGATCACGGGCTGGCCAAAGACGATGGCGTCAGAGTAGAGGTTGGCCTGCAGGAGCCCGAGGAGCGGGCCCTGCACCCACTGGCCACCGATCTTCACCCGATCGGCGTACAGGGCCGGCACGCCGGTGAAACCGTAGTGGTCGTCGGCCCGGTAAACGAGACCCGTGGCCTGATACCGGTCCTGGTCGACCTCCGGAATGCGCACCAGCAGGCCGTGCGCCTCGAGGGCGGCGACGTAGTCCCGCATCGTGTCGAAGGGCGGCTTGAGGGATTGGGCTGCGGCGCTGCCGCCAGCCGTCGCGCCACCGGCCGCGGAGAATGCAGCGATGCTGGCACTGGCAGCCAGGATTTCACGACGGGACAACCGGTAGTCGGTCATGGGCTTTGCTCCGTAACTACTTCTTCTTGAATACGGTCCCTGAACCGTCGGTCAACTCACCGTTGTCGTAGATCAAGTCCATGGGCGCGCCAAAAGGTTCGTCCGTGGTGAAGTGCAGCTTCTTGCCGGCTGCGGTGTAGACGGTGTTGTGGCTGATCGCGCCCTGGCCGCCGGGGCCCACGAGCGACACCTTCGCCTTGTCGCCCCCTTCAAAGACGATGCGCACGGCCCCGCCGTCGCCCATGTCCGCCTCGTACGTGCCGGAGAGTCCGGAGGGATTTCCGCACCCCGCAAGGCCGAGGCACATGGCAATCGCTGCAAACAATGTGACCGACGCTTTTACTAAGGGCATATCCATACTCCTGTTCAACCGGGGCACACTGACTATGCCAGCCCGGCATCCCACCCGCCACCGTTCCTGGCGCGCCGTCGCTTGGCGGTTGTGGTGAGTAGCTGTCAACGCGCCGGAGTCTCCTCGACTTTCACCCACGCCGAGTATTCCGAGCTGCCGGTGCGCCGGCCCCAGACCAGGAGCCCGCTCGTGGAGCCGCTGCTGGACTCGCGCACGGCGCCGAGTTCAAGCCATTGGCCCAGCCGGCCGCTGACCGTCGTCGTTGCCCCACTACTATCAACAATGCCACGACCGCCGGGTCGAAAGTGCTGCTGGCGGGGCGAAATCTCCAGCACCACGAGGTCGCCGTTGACCCGCGGCGTCGCATAGAACCCCGTAGCCACGTCGCGATAAATCGTGGATGTGCCCACCGAGATGAGCGTCTCGCTACCCTCGAGGGTCTGCACGCTGCTCACGTTGTGGAGATTGGCCTGGCGGGAGTCCGCCCTGATCTGTACGTCGGCACCGGAAGGAGCGCCCGGGGGCCGGTTGACGCCAACCTGGATATCGCCCCCGTTGATCGTCACGCCGCCGCGAACGCCGGCCGCATTGGCGTCGCTGATGGTGCCCTGGCCCACGGTGATGAGCAGTTGTCGCGGGGCTCGATCGATGGCTGCCAGGGCCTCCCGGATCTGCGCAACGTTTGCGGCGCTCGCCCGGAGGAACAGCTTGTTGTCCGTGCCCGTCAGGACGCCTCCCGGTTCAACCAGAGGTTGAAGGATGGGGATGACTTCGTCGGCAAACCGGTGACGCAGATCGATGACCTGCAAGTCCTGGGCGCGGGCCGTGACGCCCACGGCGAGTCCAGCCAGCAGGACGAGGAGGAAACTGGCCCGTAGCGGCGTGCGTGGCAACCTGCGCGTGAACGGCATCCGGGGATTGTGGACCCTTCCGTGCCTAGATTTTACCCAGGAGCAGGAGAACCACCAGGATCACGATGACCAGACCGAGCCCCCCGCCGCCGTAGTTACCCATGCCATAAAATCGGCCACCACCGATACCGGTAAAGCCGCCGAGCAATGCGATGACCAAGATGATGAGGATGATGGTTCCAAGCGACATGGCACGTGTCTCCTGATTGCGCGGGAGCGACCCCACAAGGACTACACCCCAAACGGTAAGCCCGAAGGTCGATGCAGGACGTACGACATTTACCACTTTTCTTGTCAGACAAGCGGACGTCTGGCATTGACGTTCGTCAGGCCGGCTTCTTCTTTTTCTGGAACCGTTCCATGAACTCGGGGGTCATGCCCTGCTCGATGGAGAACTCCGTCATCCGGGCCTGACTAACCTTGGAATCGCCCTTGGTGCGGCAGTAAGCCTCGGTATTCTCGGTCACCATCTTGCGGACCATGGGCGGGATGGTCATGAGGGACTGCAGCGCCTCGGCATCCCAGGCCATGGACAGCTGCACTTCGCCACCGAGCTGGGCGCCGGGGGGCTCCCCCAGGTTGTGCATCGTCAGGTGGCCAATGGTGGTGTGGAAGTAGTCCTGGCGGTCCTCGTCGCCAAGCCCGATCGGCAGGTTCATCTTGCGGATGCGCTGCTCGCGGTCCATCTCGATCAGCTCCTCGTCGAAAACCAGCGCCTTGATCTTCGCAATGACAATGCCGCTGCTCTTGTCGAGCTTGATGATTTCCTCGGCTTCGCACTCGGCAATCTGCGGGCATTCCTCGATGGTCGGCGGCTTGACGTGCCGCGAGGGGATCATCGTGAAGCGAGTGTGCTCCAGTTCGTTGACGCCCTCGGGATAGAAGCGCGCCGTCTCCATCATGTCGTCCAGGTAGTCCGCTGGCGGACAGTTGATGACGAACTCTTTGGTCGCGCAGATGTTCTGGAACGTGTGCGAGTCCTGGCGGAAGCCGACAATCATGCGCGGGTTCTTCGCCATTACGTCGTACTGCATGATGTGCGAGTAGGGGGCCGCGTTCACGCGTCCCTGTTCATCCAGGCTCGTCACGATCGTGATGAGCTTCGGGAACAGCCAGATGTCCGAATACCAGAACGGACGAATCTTGGCTTCTTTCTTCATGTCACCTCTCCCCGGATCACTGCACCACTTTAGGTGATTCCAGAATATTAGGTAAGTCCGCAGATTTTCCTGTAACAAAGTGTAACCCGCAGCATAACCGTTCGTCTCTTACGCAATACTCGATACTCGGCAGTAACGCACGGGCGGCCAAGCACCGCCGACCAGATCTGGGAGACTCGAAGGCTATGAACGCCAAATCACCTGAGCAGCTCGCCAACGCCTATCGCATCGGGCCCATTGAATTCGCGTCCGGGGTGCGCGGGGTCAATGCCTGGACTTATCTTTACGTGAGCCTGGCGGTGATGCCGATCATCAGCTTCCTCAGCTTCTCCCAGCCCTACGTACTCACCGAGATCATTGGCATTTCGCCCTCTCAGCAGGGACAGGTGACCGGCTTCCTGGTCACGCTGCAAGAGGTCATCGTGCTCGCACTCGTCAGCCTGGTCGGCGCTTTTTCCGACCGTGTTGGCCGTCGACCGCTGTACGCCTTCGGCACCCTGGTCGCGGGCGGCGGCTTCGCGCTGTATGGACTCGCATCCAGCGCAACCGACCTGTACCTCGGCCGGGTTGTCTATGCCATCGGCCTGGCGTTCGTCGGCGTCATGATCGCCGTGACGGCGGCCGACTACCCGGCGGAACACTCTCGAGGCAAGCTATCCGGTACAACCGGGGTACTCAACGGGCTTGGCATTGGAATAGCCACCGCACTTTTCGCCGCCCTGCCGGCCATATTCAAAACTCAGGGATTCAACAGCGCTGACGCAGGCCGGGCCATGCTATTCGTTATGTCCGGCCTGGCAGTGATGACTGCCATCGTCATGCAGATCGGCCTGATGGGCGGTACCCCGTCGGGCAAACGCGTCCGGGTCAGCCTGACCAGGGTGCTGCGGACCGGCCTGCAGCAGGGCCGCGACAATCCGCGCCTGCTGGTTTGCTATGCCGGATCCTTCATCTCCCGTGCGGACCTCACGCTAGTGGCGACATTTGTTTCCCTCTGGCTGCAGCGGGTCGGCCGCGACGGCGGCCTGGATGGTCCGGCCGCACTGGCGCGTGCCGGACTGCTGTTCGGGTTGATCCAGGGTGCGGCGCTGTTGTGGGCACCGGTGGCGGGCGTGCTGATCGACCGGTTTCACAGGCTGGCGTGTGTCGTCCTGGCGCTGCTGATCGGCGGTATCGGCTATACGCTGCTTGGCCTCCAGGACCAGCCCTTCGGGCCAGTCGGCTATTTCGGCTGCGTACTGGTCGGCATAGGCCAGATGAGCGTAATCCTGTCTGTTACCGCACTGCTCGGCCAGGAAACGCCAATCGACGCGCGGGGCTCGGTAATTGGTCTCGCCGGTTTCTGCGGATCAATCGGAATCCTGGCTACGAGCCTGGCCGGCGGCTACTTGTTCGACTACTGGCGGATATCCGGGCCGGTTATCCTCGTTGGTGCCGCAAACTTTCTCGCCGGAGCCTTCGCTCTTCGCGTCTGGCTGCGTGAAGGGCGACCGGTACGCTTCGATCCGACGGAGGCCCGTTCAGCAACAACAGTCGGATTCGACACTCACTAGGGGGAAGTGCACTGATGTTTGAATGGCTCCGCAAAAGCACGACAAACGAAGTATTCGTCGACAGTCCGATGCGGGACAACTGGTACCAGTCCAGCTCGTACTTCGTCTCGTCGTTTGCGCTCATTACGACCGTCGCCGAGGACGGGAGCACAAGCATAGGCCCGTACCAGCTTACCTTCCCCTTCGAGGTCATCAATGACCGGTCGTTCATGGTCATCAGCCGGCCGACGTCAAATACCACGTTACATGTCCGTCGAACCGGGAAGTGCGCACTGAACTTCGTGGAATTCAATCGCCGGCAGCTGAAGACCATCCTCAACTTCGGCTACCCGGGCCAGACACCGGCCGAGAAGATGAAGGACAACTGCTTCACACTGATCGACAGCCCGACGCCGGGGCGACAAATCAGCGATGGGTGTCCGCAAATCCTCAAGGAGGCATTCCAGGTCTACGAATGCACCTGGGAGGAAGATCGGGACTTTGAACAGAAGATGCTCAAGCGCTCAACCTCGGCCCATCTCCTTCTGCGCATTGACAACATCCTGCTGAAGGAAACCTGGAAGCAGAATCTCGAGAACGGTGGTGAACGGATGCCGCGCATGCCGGTCACCTACGGCTTTCGCGGCGGACATAAGTTCTGGTTTGCCGAGCCAAAACCCGCCTTCTGGCTGCCGATACCCTCCGACAAGGGACCGAAACACGAGACGATTCTCTACGAGGCAAACCGGCTCGATGACGACGTGCGCTTCACGGCCGATGCCTGCAAGGAGCTGACCGGCGTGCCCAAGGTGTTCCTGAAGACCGTGCTGAATGGCATCATCAAGCAGGCGAAGGAACAGGGCGTCACGAATGTTGACCGGGACTTCGTTGTACGGATCAACCAGGAGCGGAACCGCTGAGTTCGGCAGCGCACACGTGACCTATATCCTGGTTACGCTGGCAGCCCTGACAGTGGCTTTTCTGGTGGCTGCTTGGTGGAAATCCGGCGGCACGCCAACAGCACTGCGGGCTCCACCGGGTGTCGCGCTGGGCACAGTGGCCGACCTGCCTGGAGTTCGCTGCGAGCGGCGCGTCATTCCGGTGAAGCTCGCCGCGAACGGTCTACTCAGGTATCACGTGGTGGGCGAGCTGTGCGCCCTGGACACACCGCAGGGCAAGACACTCCAGGTGCTACTTTCCGGCTC
>JBDSWH010000102.1:0-6517 GCA_039926785.1 Gammaproteobacteria bacterium | reverse complement strand
ATTCGCGGGTCTTCACCGTGAGCGTCTGGCCCCGGACGATCCGCGCCATGGTCAGCCACTCGACGGCCCCGATTGCAATGAAGACAAGGAAGATGTTCCGGCCGAATATCGTCACGAGGATGATGATGAAGAAGATCAGCGGCAGCGAGTACAGCACGTCGACGAAGCGCATCATCAAGCCGTCGGTGCGGCCGCCCACGAAGCCCGCGACGGCACCGTAGGTCACGCCGATGACGAGCGCCACGACCGTCGTCAGCAGGCCGATCGTCAGCGAGATTCGGCCGCCGTAGAACGTGCGCACCAGCAGGTCCCGGCCGTTGGCGTCAGTGCCGAACCAGTGCCAGTCGGCGAGGCTCGGTGGGGCCATGATGCTTTCCCAGGACGCGTCCTCGATGCCGTGGGGCCAGAACACCGGCACGAGAATGGCGGTAAGGGCGATGATCGCGAGGATCACGACACTGCCCATTGCCGCCCGGTTGCGCACGAAGCGGCGGCTGGCCTGTCGCCACAGTGACCGGGAGCCGGAGTTCACTGGTAGGTTTTCCGCACGCGCGGATCGAGCGCGGCATACGCCAGGTCCGACAGCAGGTTGAACAGGATGATGAACGTCGCGTAGATGATCACCACGCCCATGACCAGTGGGTAGTCCCGGTTGAGTGCGCCCTGCACAAAATAGCGACCGACACCTGGCAGGTTGAAGATCAACTCGACAATCAGCGAGCCGGTCATGATGCCGGCAAGGGCCGGACCCAGGTAGCCGACGAGTGGCACCAGTGCCGAGGGCAGCACGTGGCGAAACACCACGGTGGACTCCGCGAGGCCCCGTGAGCGGGCGGTGCGCACGAAATTCGATCGGAGCACCTCCAGCATTCCGCCGCGCATCAGCCGGGCGATGATGGCGATCTGGGGCAGCGCGAGGGCAATGACCGGCAGCACCAGGTTGGGCAGGGCCCCATTGTTCCAACCGGCAACGGGCAGCAGTTTAAGGTAGAGCCCGAAGAACAGCGCGAGGATCGGTGCGCTGACAAAAGCCGGCAACGCAATGCCGGTCATCGCCAGGGCCATGAGCGTGTGGTCGAGAAGGGTGTTCTGGCGCAAGGCGGCGATGATCCCGCCGAGACCGCCCAGCATGAGCGCAAGGAGGTTGGCCAGCAGTCCGAGTGTCACACTCACGGGCAGGCCGATGGCGATGAGTTCGGTGACCGTGAAGTCCTTGTAGACCAGTGACGGGCCGAAGTCCCCGCGCACCGCGCGGGACAGGAAGAGCCAGTACTGCGTCAGCAGGGGCTTGTCGAGGTCGTAAGCAACGCGGATGTTTTCGAGAACCTCGGGCTCGAGGTCCGCTTCCGCGTCGAAGGGACCCCCCGGCGCCGCACGCATGAGAAAGAACGCCGCCGTGACAATGACAAACAGTGTGGGGATGGCGATGCCAAGCCGGCGCAAGGTGTAGTTGAGCATCAACCCGGCCCCGCTCAGTCGCGCCGACCCACGTCGTTGGGCACGGGTGCTTCCTTCAAACGTCGCCCCACCCGGGTGGCAATGGCGAAGGCCGGCAGCATCGCGAGGCTGCCGATAAGGAATGGCGCATTGGCGCCCAACTGTCCGTAGAGCGTTCCGGCGCCCGCCTGGCCGACGAAGCGCGCCATCGCGCTGGACGACTGGTAGATGCCGAGTACCGCGCCGCGCTCCGTCACGCCCGCCCGCTTGGATAGCAGGCTCTGCATGCTGGTCTGGAAGAACGCGGTGCCGAGGGAGCCGATGGTCATCGCCAGCAGCAGCGTGGGGATGCTGACCGCCAGGGTCAGGCCGACCCAGCCCGTCATCAGGCAAAGGATTGCGCCCTTCACCAGGTTGAGCTCACCGAAGCGCCGCGCCAGCCAGCCGATGCCGAAGAACTGCACCATCGCAATCAGTGCTCCCGTCCAGCCCAGCATCGCGCCCAGAGTACGCGCATTGAGGCCGTGCTCGTAGTGCGCCCACAGCGGAAAAATTGATTCCCGAACGGACATGAATATCAGTACCACGATGGCCATCACCAACATGCGAGTGATGAGCGGCCGTCCTGCAATCCGGCCCAGTTCGGCAAGGAGGCTCGTCCCCGCGGGCCTGGGCGTGCTGGCCGGTGCGAGTTGCCGGGTCTCCGGCAGGAAAACGAAGATGGCGAGGAAGGCGCTGAAGGAGAACAGCGCGGCGGCGAGGGCCGGTCGCACCAGATTGGCGTCATCCATCGTCGTGCCGCCCGCCAGCAGGCCACCGAGCGCCGGGCCGATCGCGAAGCCCAGGCCAAATGCCGACGACACCCGGCCCATGGCGCCCGCCCGCTCTTCCGGCGTGGTGACGTCCGAGATGTAGGCGTAAGCGGTCGAAAGGTTGGCCGACGTGGCTCCGCTGACGATGCGCGCCAGCAGCAGCAGCCATAGAGAATTCGCATACGCCAGCAGCACGTAGGCGCCCGCATGGCCCAGCATGCTCAACAGCAGCACCGGTCGCCGGCCGCGCCGGTCGCTCAGGGAGCCCCAGAGGGGCATGGCCAGAGACTGGGAGAGCGGGTGCGCGGCGATGATGAGGGTGATGAGTTCGGGTCCTGCCCCGAGGCGCTCCACATAGAACGGGGTCAGTGGGGCGAGGATGCCAAAGCCGACCAGGTCGATGAAGACGACAGCGAACAGGATGGGGACGGCGAAGCGCGGCTTCGGACCGGGCGTCATGCGGGCTGGAACCTCTCAGTCGAGGTTATCATATTGTTATAATCACATGCTCACCCCGGACTGAGGCGGCGATGGACCAGGGCTCCGCAGTTGGCACCGTCACGCGGCGGCGCATCCTTCAGGGCGCGGGCCAGATCGCTGCCGGTCTCTGGCTGGGCGTCGAGTGGGCTGCCGACGCCGTTGCACAGACTGCGCTGCCGGGCGTAACTCCGCCGCGCACGACCTTTGGCGATCCCCAGCTGGCGGCCTACCTGGAAATCCTCCCCGACAACACGGTGCGCGTGGCCCTGCCCGACGCCGAGCTCGGGCAGGGCGTCTACAGCACCTTGCCGCTAATCCTTGCCGACGAGCTCGGTGCTGACTGGGCGCAACTGGAGGTCCGCCAGACCGGCGCGGACGATCGCCTGGCAAATCCCATGAAGGGCTTCCAGGCCACCGGCCGGAGTCTCAGCGTGCGCGGCTACTACCCGCTGCTCCGGCGGCTCGGCGCCACGGCACGTGAACTGTTATGTACAGCTGCCGCGGCACGCTGGGGTGTGCCCGTGACGGAGTGCAGTGCCATGAACAGCCGCGTGCGCCACGCCCGCACTGGCCGCGAGGCAACCTTCGCCGAGTTGCTCGAGGCCGCAGCGGCACTGCCCCTTCCACTGGAGGTGCAACTGCGGTTGCCCGGGGAACTCCAGCTCATCGGGCGCGACGTGCCGCGCAAGGACATTCCACCGAAGGTCCTGGGCACTGCCGAGTTCACAAGTGACGTGCGCGTGCCCGGCATGCGGGTCGCCGCCATCGCCCACAGTCCCGTCTTCGATTCTGCCCTGGAGTCGGTCGACGAAGCCGCTGCACTGGCCAGTCCGGGTGTCCGGGCGGTGGTGCGCCTGCCATCCGCCGTCGCCGTCGTGGCCGACGATTTCTGGCAGGCCACCCGTGGGCTTGCCCTGCTGCGGGCGACGTTTGCCGCCAGCCCCAATGCGGCTGTGGACAGCGGCACCTTGCGGGCCGCGCGGGAATCGGGTCTCGGCGAGCCCGGCGTACCCGTCAGCGAACGTGGGGACGCGCCGGCCGCAATCGCCGCGGCGGATCGCCAACTGGAGTATGTCTACGACGTTCCCTACCTCGCACACGCCACCATGGAGCCCATGTGCTGCGTTGCCTGGGTGCGCGATGGCGGCTGCGACCTGTGGGCGCCGACCCAGGGCCCCGGACGGCTGCGCAACGAAGTCGCGAAGCAGCTCGGCATCGACCCGGGCCGGGTCCGCATTACGCGGAGCTTCATCGGCGGTGGCTTCGGGCGCCGCTGGCAACCCGACTTTGGCGTCGAGGCCGCCCTCATCTCGCGGGCAATCAATGGGCCTGTGAAACTCCTCTGGTCCCGGGAGGAGGATATGCAACACGATTTCTACCGCCCCGCGATGCTCATGCGCGTGCGGGCCGGGCTGGCCGGCAAGGGACGCGGAGCCCGGCTTGCCGGACTCGATGTCACGCTGTCGGGTCCGCTGCTGAGCAACTGGGGCAAGCCGCCCGTGCTGAATCCGAAGCCGGACCCGCAGCTCACCGGCGGGCTGATGTCGTTTCCCTACGCACTACCGGACTTCCGGATTCGCTGGGTGCCGAAGGAGGCGCACGTGCCGATCGGCGTGTGGCGTTCCGTTGCTCACTCCCACAATGTGTTCGCCATCGAGAGTGCCGTTGACGAAATTGCCCGGGAGGCGGGGCAGGATCCGCTGCGCTTCCGGCTGGACCTGTTGCGCAATGCACCCCGTCACCGCCGTGTGCTCGCTGCGCTCGGTCGCCGGGCACACTGGCGACCCGGGACACCGGGCGGCGGGATCGGCCGCGGGCTTGCGGTCGCGGAATACGCCGGCTCCATCATCGGCGTCGTGGCGGACGTGCGGCTGACGCCGGAAGGCCGGATCCGGGTGGAGCGGTTGACGGCGACCGTGGACTGCGGGGCGGCGATCCAGCCGGATATCGTGCGTGCGCAGGTCGAGGGTGGCCTGATCTTCGGCCTGACGGCCACCCTGCATGGCGAGATCCGCATTGAACAGGGGCGGGCGGCGCAGGCCAATTTCTTCGACTACCGGATGGTGACCCTCGCGGATTGTCCGGTGATCGACGTGCAACTGTTGCCGGGTACCGATATTCCGGGCGGAGTTGGCGAGACCGGCACGCCCCCCGTGGCGCCCGCCGTCGCCAATGCCGTCTTTGCGGCGACGGGCCGGCGTATCCGCGACCTGCCGCTGGCCCGTCACGGCCTGGCGTGATGCGCATCGTCGTCTGGTGCGGCCTCGTCGCCCTGGCCGCGTTGTCGGCCTGTAGCCGCGGTGGGCTGGAAACGGGCGCCGCGTTCCGGGACTGTCCCGAATGCCCTGACCTGGTGGTGATTCCGCCGGGCACTTTCCGCATGGGTGCCGACGGCGGCGAGGAGGGCAGGCCCGAGGGTCCTGTGCGTGACATCACCCTGCGAGCGGCATTCGCGGCGGGCGTGACGGAAGTGACGCAGGAGCAGTTCGCCGCCTTTGTGGTGGCGACCCGGCGTGAGATGCCGGGTGGTTGTCGCATCTGGGATGGCAGCGGGTGGCAGACCCCTGCCGACGCGGACTGGACCAACCCGGGCTACGGGCGTGTGCCCTTTGCGGACGAGCCTGTCACGTGCGTGAGCTGGCTGGATGCCCGGGACTACGTGGCCTGGCTTGCCCGGAGCACGGGCCAGTCCTACCGGCTGCTGTCGGAAGCGGAGTGGGAGTACGTCGCACGTGCCGGCACGACCGGTGCTTATCCCTGGCCGGGCGGGGATGACAATCCCTGCCGGGCGGGCAATGTCTTCGACACCGCCGGCAAGCGGCAGAACGCGTTTGACTGGGAGCCGTTTGCCTGTGACGACGGCTATGGCCAGGTCGCGCCGGTGGGCTCCTTTGCGTCCAACGCGTTCGGACTCAAGGACATGCTCGGCAATCTCTGGGAGTGGACCTCCGACTGCTACGTTGCGCCCTATCCGCCGGGGCCCGCGGATGGCAGTCCGGTAACCACCGCCGGCGATTGCGCGTTCCGCACGGTCCGCGGCGGCAGCTGGATCACGCGGCCCAGCCGGCAGACCGTGACGTTCCGTGGCCGCGATCCCGAGGACGCGCTTTACTCGTTCTTTGGTATCCGCGTGGCGCGGGATCTGCGCTGAGGAGTCACCATGGCCGGCCGTCAGTCACGCCGCCCGTCTCGCACCGTATCCCGCCGCCAGACGCTGAAGCTGCTGGCAGGCGCCGCGATCGCGCCCCTCGCCGCCGGGTGCACGGGCGGTGCGCGACCGGATGTCCTGATCGCCGGGGCCGGCATTGCCGGCCTCCATGCCGCCTGGTTGCTGGAGGAGCAGGGCGTGCGAGTGCGGATACTGGAGGCGAGCGGGCGCGTGGGTGGCCGGCTGCTCACACTGCGCCACCTGCCGGGACTTCCGGAGGCCGGCGGGCAAACGCTCGATGCCATGTACGCGCGAACTTTCGCCGCCTGCGAGCGTCTTGGCCTGAAGACCTACGCGCGAAAGCCGTTCGCCGTTCCCGGCCGGGTTGTCGCGAGCCGGGGTGCATTGGTTTCTGCGGACCGCTGGTCCGACAGCCCGTTCAACGATCTCGCCGTGGGCGAACGCGGGCTCTTGCCGGACGAACTCACGAATTTCTACCTGGACGCCCACAACCCGCTGGTCAACCTGGACGACTGGCGCCGGCCCGGGTTCGCCGCCCTGGACTCCCGCTCCCTGGGCGACGAGTTGCGGGACCATGGCGCGTCGCCGGCGGCACTCCGGTGGATGGAGGCGCTCTACG
>JBDSWH010000101.1:0-2848 GCA_039926785.1 Gammaproteobacteria bacterium | reverse complement strand
GGCTGAAGCCGCTCCTACTCACGGATAACAAGGCATGGCGCTTTCTTCCGCGGACAGTGAAGGCCGGGCCTACCGCAACGCCAGTCCAAGCCTCCGCTTCTTCGTGACGTTCGCCCTGTCCCTGGCGCTGATGTTCCTGGATCACCGGGGCACCTACCTGGAAGATATCCGCGCGTATCTGGGCGCGGCCATGTTCCCCTTGCAAGTCGCTGTCAATTCGCCGGCCGCCGGCGTCCGGTGGATGCGGGAAAACTTCGCGCTGCGCGAGCAGCTGATCGCCGAAAACGAGGCCTTCCGCCGCGACTCGCTGGCCAACCGCGCCGACCTTCAGCGACTGGCCGCGCTACAGGCCGAGAATTCGCGCTTCCGGGCGCTGCTGGACTCCAAGTCCCGGGTGCCGGACCGGGTCGTGGTTGGCGAGATACTGGCCGTGGACATGGACCCGCTGCGGCACCGGGTGCTCCTCAACAAGGGTAGCCGGGACGGCGCCTACGAAGGGCAGGCCCTGATCGACGCGAGCGGCGTCGTCGGCCAGATTACGCGGGACCAGAAAAAGAGCTCCGAGGCCCTCCTGATCACTGACCCCGATCACGCGGTACCGGTGGAGGTCGTGCGCAACGGCCTGCGCACGATCGCGATGGGCACGGGCGACCTGGAGCGGTTGTCACTACCCTTCCTGACCCGCAATGCCGACATCAAGCCCGGCGATCTCCTGGTCACGTCCGGACTCGGCGGCGCGTTTCCCGCCGGCTATCCCGTCGGGACCGTCACGACCGTGGATGGCTCGTCCGGTGATGCATTCCTTGAGGTCGCGGCGAAGCCTGCCGCGAACCTGGACCGGCTGCACGAGGTGCTGATGGTCTTCCAGCCAACCAAACCCGCCCCCGTTTCCGCCAGTCCACCCGTTAAGGCACCGGCGCCTGCCTTGGCCGCGCCGGTGGCAACGCCCGCACCGGTCGAGGAGACTGTGCCCGTGCCGATCACGACCCCCTCACCCGCCACCCCCACCGAGACCGCGGAGCCGGCTCCGGCTCCGCAGGCTGAACCGCCGCCTGCCGAAGCGGACGGCATCGATGAAGGAAGTACGGAATGAGGGCACCGCGCTGGCCGATCTGGCTGCTGGTCGTCGTCGCGTTGGTCGCCGAGGCGCTACCCCTCCCGGCGGCGGTCGCGCCCCTTCGGCCGGCCTGGACCACCATGGTCGTTATCTACTGGTCGCTGATGTGGCCCGGGCGTTTTGGCGTCTTCAGCGCATTCCTCGTGGGCCTGCTGGTCGATGTGGCCCAGGGTTCCCTGCTGGGCCAGCACGCGCTGTCCCTGTCCCTGATCGCGTATCTGGTACTGCGCTTTCACCTGCAGATGCGCGTATTTCCGCTCTGGCAGCTGACCCTTTCGGTCTTCGCCCTGATGTTCCTCCAGGCCTTCGTCCTGCTTTGGATCGATGGGGCTACCGGCCGTGCTGAATTTGGTACGGCGCGCTGGGGTCCGGTCGTGGCCGCGGCCGTGTTCTGGCCGGTGCTCATGGCCGCGATGGATCGCATGAGGGAACGGCTTGAGCGGCGCGACTCAAGCTTCAGCTGAGGTCAGGAACCAGTGGCACGGAGGCTGCGGATCAAGGACCACTGGCGCGAACAGCAGCTGTTTGCCGGCCGGTTGCTGTTGTCCGTCGTCATCGTGCTGGGCCTCGTGGGGCTGGTGGTGGCCCGCCTCGTGCAATTGCAGGTTGGCCAGTACGAGTACTTCTCCGCCCAGTCCAGCGGCAACCGGATCCGCGTGCAGCCGATTCCTCCGATCCGGGGCCTCATCCTCGATCGCAACGGCAAGATCCTGGCCGAGAACACTCCCAGCTATCAGCTGGAGATGACACCCGAGCAGGTTCCCGACATGGCCGACACGCTCCGGCGCCTGGTCGCCAGCGGGCTCATCCAGGATGCCGACCTGCCCGAACTGAAGGAACAGATCACGAGCCGTCGCAGCTTCGACACGGTGGTCGTCGCGGAGCGGTTGAACGATGAGGAGCTCGCGGCATTCGCCGTGCACCGGCCCTACTTTCCGGGCGTCGAGATCCGCGCCCGGCTGGGACGCAGCTATCCGTACGGGAAGGCGGCGGCCCATGTGCTGGGTTACGTGGGCGGCATCAGTGCCGACGACAAGAAGGTCCTGGATCCCGCCGAGTACGCCGGCACCACTCACGTTGGAAAAATCTCGGTCGAACGCAGCTTCGAGGCGGACCTGCACGGCACGTCCGGCCACGAGGACGTGGTGGTCAACGTGCATGGCCGGAAGATGCAGGTGCTGGATCGCGTCCGCTCCCTGCCGGGGAGGGACGTTATCCTCACCATCGACGTGAACGCGCAGCTGGCGGCGGACACTGCCCTGCAAGGCAGGCGCGGGGCAGCGGTGGCCATCGATCCGCGGAATGGCGAAGTGCTCGCCTTCGCGAGCACGCCGGCCTACGACCCGAACGCCATCAGCGCCGGCCTGACCCGGCGGGCCTACCTGGCCCTTGAGGAGGACATCGACAGGCCGCTGTTCAACCGGGCGCTGCGCGGGCAGTACCCGCCGGGTTCGACCATCAAGCCGATGGTGGCGCTGGCGGCGCTCCATTACGGGGTGACCACACCGGAACGGCGCGTCAGCTGCCGGGGCTCGTACAGCCTCCCGGGCAGCAGCCACCGCTACCGGGACTGGCGGCCGGAGGGCCATGGCGCCGTCGACCTGTACAACGCCATCGAACAGTCCTGCGACGTCTACTTCTACAACATGGCGCGGGACCTGGGCATCGAGCGGATGGGCAGCTTCCTGGAGACCTTTGGCCTGGGTAATGTCACGGGACTGGATATCGCCG
>JBDSWH010000100.1:0-5311 GCA_039926785.1 Gammaproteobacteria bacterium | reverse complement strand
GACGGTGCTGGTACCCGCCGGGATCCGACCCCACGGCATCGCGGTGGCGGACGTCAACGGCGACAGTTTCAAGGACATCATCACCTCCAACTCCCACGGGGACGACCTGACAGTGCTACTGGGGAATGGGGCCGGCGGTTTCACGACGGCCAGCACCCCCGCCACCGGCCACTGGCCGAAGGCCGTCTCCACGGTCGACCTCAACAAGGACGGCAAGCTGGACCTGGTCGTCGCCAACCAGGAAGACGGTACGGCCAGCGTCCTGATGGGCAACGGGGACGGCACCTTCGCCACCCAAACCGTACGGGCGGCGTGCGCGAAGGCCCACGAAGTCGCCGTTGGCGACCTGAATGGCGACACCTGGCCCGACGTCGCCATCGCCTGCCACGCGACCAACCTGATCGGCGTGCTGCTCAACAACGGCAGCGGCAGCCTGCTGCCGGTGGTGACATACGCCACCGGCACGTCATCCCGACCCCACTCCCTGGTGTTTGCGGACTTCAACCAGGACGGCAAGCTGGACATCGCCGTGGCGAACTACGGCATCAACAACGCGGCAATCCTGCTCGGCGCCGGCAACGGCACCTTCCCCACGGTGGCCACGTTCGCAACGGGCACCGGCCCCCACAGCATCCGCACGGCCGACCTGAACGGTGATGGCAAGCTCGACCTCGCCACCGCCAACGACCAGAGCGAGACCGCCAGCATCCTGCTCGGCAATGGCAACGGCACCTTCGCCGCCCGCACTGACTACGCGGTGGGCAAGGTGCCCAAGGGGATCGCCATTGGCGACGTGGATGGCGACGGCATCCCCGACGTCTTGTCCGGCAACACCGGCGGTAATTACCCCAGCTGTTGCGTGGCTTCCGGCGGAGACAACGTCAGCGTGCTGATCGGCAACGGCAATGGTACGTTCCTGCCGAAATACGAGGTCACCGTGGGCGTCACGCCCTTCGCCGTAATCGTGACCGACGTCAATGGCGATGGACGCAACGATATCGTCACGGCCAACTACGACAGCACGGCGGCCGGCGTGACGCTCTCGTCCGGCAGCCAGCACCAGGTCAAGCTCACGTGGACGGGATCCACCGACACGGGAACCGGTGTGGCCGGCTACAGGCTGTACCGCAACGGCGCGCCCGCCCCGGTCGGCAACTCGGCCACCACCTCGTACGTCAATGCCGGCCTGGCTCCCGGGACCACCTATGAGTACCGTGTCTCCGCCATCGACAACGCCAATCCGGTGAATGAATCGACCAAGTCCGCGCCGGTCACCGTCACGACACTGTCCAACTGATTCGCCGGTCACGTGGGAGTGGCTGCAGCCGCTCCCGCGTGCCTGTGCGAGAATCCACGTCATGCACGTTGCGTTTGTCGTCAGCAATTTCCCGGCGGTTTCACACACCTTCATCGACACCCAGATCCGCGGCCTGCTGGCCGCGGGTCACCGGGTCACGGTCCACGCTTTCGCCCGCCCGTCCCAGGGACTCACCCACGCGTACTGGTCCGACCTGAAGCAACCCCTGGAGGTGCATTACGGCAGGCCACTGCCCAAGGCCGCCTGGCGTCGGGTGTTGGAGGCCCTGTTGGTGGCCCCCAGGTTCCGTCGGCAGCCCGGTACATGGCTACGCGGCCTCCTGACCAAACCGTTCCACCCCTTCGCCCGGCGGCTTGATCCACTGTTCTGGTCGCTGCCGCTCCTGCCGGCCGTCAAGGCCGACGTCTGGGTTTGCCACTTCGGCGACGTGGGCCTGCGGGCGCTGGCGGTAGCCAGACTGGCGCGCAGTCGTGCCCGGCTCGCTGTCTTCTTTCACGGCGCGGATATCACGCGCTTCGTGGACGAGCACGGCACCGGCGTCTACCGGCAGTTGCTCGCCGAGGTCGACCTCGGCCTGCCCATCAGCGAGCGATGGCGGAACCGCCTTCTGGAATTGGGTGGCGCGCCGCACAGGGTCCACCTGCACCGGATGGGCGTCGATTGCGTGCGCTTCGCCTTCGTCTCCCGGGTGCTCCCCGGCGGCGGTCCCATCCGGCTCCTGAGCGTGGCGCGGCTGGTGGAAAAGAAGGGCCTCCCGTACGCCATTCGCGCCATCGCGCTGCTGCCGCCGGACCTACGCCAGCGCATTGACTACGCGATTGCCGGCGACGGGCCGTTGCTCAACGACCTGCAGCAACTGATCGCCGCCGAGGGACTGGCCGGCCAGGTGCGACTCCTGGGCTGGCAGGACCAGGCCGCCATCGTGACCCAGGTGCAGGCGGCCCACCTGATGCTGGTACCCAGCGTCACCGCGGCCGATGGGGACCAGGAAGGCATTCCCGTCTCCGCCATGGAGGCGATGGCAACGGGCCTGCCGGTGATCGCCACGTGGCACAGCGGCATTCCGGAACTCGTGCACGACCGCATCAACGGGCGCCTGGCCGCGGAACGCGATGCCGCCGGACTCGCGACGGCCATTGCCGAGACACTGGCCAGCGGCCACGACTACCAGGGTTATGCGCGGGCGGCGCGATCCCTGGTCGAAACCCAGTTCAACGAGCAGCGGCTGAACGCCGGCCTGGAAGAAGTGCTGCTCAGTCTGGCCGGCTAGGGCTCGCGGGTTAGGGGGCGGCCAGCGGGGCGGGGCATGCCAGCCCCGAACCGGCACACAGCGCGCTCGCAAAGGGTCGCAGGCCCCGGCGGGCTTCGTCCGGATCGTCGTCGATGCTGCTGCTGATCGCGACCAGGTATTGCCCGGGGCGCTCGCCCGCGAGGAAGCCCTTCAGCTCCAGAACCTTGGCCCCGAGACGACTGTTCGTTGCGCCGCCATTGACGACGTACCAGGACCACACGACGCGCGACATCCCGTCCGCCACCGAGGCGCCCGGGGCCGGCCGCAGCACGATCTCCCGGTAGCCACTGGCTGAACTGCCTCCCACGCGTCGCCACACGTGCGGATCGAACAGGCCGTTGCGGGAGTCGGTCAGTTCGCCGGCCCGTGACGAGGGGTCGTAGGCCGCGATGAACACATCGATGGGCCGGTCGGCGCCCACGGGCCCGTAACGTACCAGGCGCTCGTCGGCGGCACCCCGGACATCGGGCTGCCAATTGATGGGGTCGGTCGACGCCAGCGAGTACCCGAGCAGCGCTTCAGGGAGCGACGGCAACCCCTCCGATGCCGACAACGCGGCGCGCTGGCCCACCCGGGCTGGCGTGATGGATACGACGACGGCAATGGCCACGGCAATGACGGCCGCCGGCACCACTCGCCCGAGGCCAGCACCCCCCGTCACCGGCGTGTTACCGGGACCGGCCGCCTCGGCCGGGGTGTCGGCATAGCGGGCGCCCACTGCGAACATCGCAAGCAGTATCGCGCCAAAGAAGATCGTCCCGTAGAGGACGTGGGCGCCCGCCAGCCGGCCATCGCTCAGATGGACCAGCATCACCACGAGATAAGCCCGTAGCAGGTTGCCAACGACAGGAACGAGGAGGCAGGCGAGCAGGAACAACAGGCGCTTTCGCCAGGATGTGTAGGCAACCCAGGCAAACACGGTGCCCGCCGCCACGGTCGCCATGAGGAAACGGATGCCGCTGCAGGCCTTGATGACTTCGAAATCCCCGCTGGGCAGGCTGAAGACGTACCCGTCCTGATAGGCCGGCACGCCGGACTGGGTCACCGCGAGGACGGCAAAGTCGGCGGTCCACTGCATCAGCGTCGGCACGAGAAATTCCCCGAAGGGAACCATGAGTAGCAGATAGGCGAGTGGAAACCAGATGACCCGTACAGCGGGCGTGCCCAGCACCGCCCAGACCGTAAGCACGACGAGGAGCACGGCCGCGAAGTGATGAACGACATTGACTTCGATCAGCGTCGCAAGCACCCAGCAGGCACCCATGGGAATCATCAGCCCCAGCGCCAGCCAGCCGGGTTCGGGTCGTATGGCCGCCAGCCGGCCACGTTCACGCCAGAGCAGGAACAGCGAGATCGGCAGGATCAGGAACCCGTAACTGAACGTGGAGGAGGAACGCCACTGGAAAAGCATGCCAAGGAAGCTGTCGCGGAGGGCCAGGGCAACGGCCGCGGCGGCCAGAGCGGCCAGCGACCAGGCGGCGATGGGCCCCTGATGCCGGGAAATCGTCATCACATCGTCCCGAGCATCTGCTCGGCAGCGCTGCGGCTGGCGAACGCTTCCGGGGACTTCAGCAGGGCGCTGAGAATGCGCCGGCCCTCCGCGGGCTGACCGGTTTGTGCCAGGGCGACGGCAAGGTGGTACTGGATGTCACGGTCAGCAGGCTCGAGCTCGGCCGCGCGCCGGATCAGGGTGAGGCCCCGCTGCTGGTCACCGAGGTGCAACTGCACCCAGCCGGCGGTATCCAGGATGGGTGCCGAACCCGGCGCAAGGGCGGCGGCCCGGTCGCCCAGTGGCACGGCGCGCTTGTCGCCACGCTCCTGGTAGAGCCAGGCCAGATTGTTCAGGGTCGCGAGGTCGTCGGGTGCCAGGACCAGGACCCGTTCGTAGGCCGCCTCCGCCTGCGTCGCCTGGTTATCCGCAAGGTAGGCGTCGCCCAATGCGCGCGCCGCGCGCGAATCATCCGGATTGCGCTTCTGCCAGTCGACCAGGAGCGACGGATCGCCCGTGCCGGTGGCCTGCTTGCGACCGTTCCAGGCCTTGACCGCGAGGTCCAGGTTGGGACGCTTCCCGTACGCCTGCACGTACAGGTCGGCGGCGGCACCCGGCTTCTTCGCGGCGACCAGGAGTTCTGCTTCCATGGCGAGAAAGAGGGTCGCATCGCCGGCCTTGTCGGCGCGCAGGCCATCCAGCACCGAACGCGCCTCGGCGATCTCCCCGCGCCGTACATGGCGGAGAAACTCGAGGCTGCGAAGTTGCAGCAGGCCGGGCTCCAGCCGACGGGCGGCGGCCATTGCCTCGGTCGCGGCCTTGTCGTCGCCGGCGATCATCCAGGCGCGGGCCAGATTGACCCGGAACAACGCCCCATTGGGCCGGAGTTCGACGGCCTTGGCGAAGTTGGCCGCAGCCTCGGGGGCGGCGCCGGTGGCGAGATCGGTGAGGCCGAGCAGATTCCAGGCCTCGGCATTCTTGGGCTCATCCCGGATGATCTGCGTCGTGATCTTTCTGACCTCGCTGGGCACGCCGCGATCCAGGAGAATCGAAGCCACCAGCAGGCGCGCCCGGCTGGAGGTCTTCTGGAACGGCTCGAGCACTTTCAGGGCCTGCGGCACGTCGCCCCGATCCAGCTCAACGCGGGCCAGCCAGAAGGCCGCATCCGCGTTGGTGGGATCCTTGTCCAGAATGCGCTGCCAGGCGGCGGCAG
>JBDSWH010000099.1:0-4065 GCA_039926785.1 Gammaproteobacteria bacterium | reverse complement strand
GGTCACGAGCAGTTTTCCGTTCCAGTGGGTCACCGGCATCCGGATTTCGAAACCCACCTGCGGGTCGATGAAGCCATTGACGCGGCAGAGCCGGGGTTGGTCTCCTGCCGCGGGAAGGATGCCGACTTCCGCCACCCGTACGGGCGCTCCAGTAGGTTCTGTGAGGTTGATGGCTTTCAGGGCATCACAGGCGAACCGGTCGGGGGCATCGGGCTGCCCGGCCCCGTCCGCGAGGCAGCTGGCGCCGGCAAACAGGACACCAAGCAGGACGGCGGCGGCTCGCATCATGGGCGCGGAAAGCCTGCAGTACAGCTGCCCGCAAAGTGCCGGACCCGGACCACCGGGTCAAGCACTGCGCACCGCTTGGGCCGGACTGAAAATCCGGCGGCGTGGCAACCCGCGGGGCTCAGCGCCCCGTGGACCGCCCTGACGAATAACCACCCGGCCGGCCGCCGCCGCGGCGCTGGTTTTGGCCGTTGGAATTGCCGTTGCGGGGGCCACCCTCACCACGCCGGCCACCGTTGGCCTGACGCTGGGCAACCGCACGCGGGTCAACGTAGCGCTCTTCCGGCACGGCAGGACGGTTGGGGCGTACGGGCGGGTCCGAGATTGCGGGCAACTGGGCCCGCTGGATCGGCCGGCCAAGAAGGCGCTCGATGTCCTTCAGCAAGCCCCGTTCCTCGCCCGCCACCAGGGACAGCGCGACGCCGGTCGCGCCGGCGCGGCCGGTGCGGCCGATGCGGTGAACGTAGTCTTCCGGCACGTTCGGCAGTTCGAAGTTCACCACGCAGGGCAGCTGGTTGATGTCGAGGCCACGGGCGGCCACTTCGGTGGCAACCAGGGCCGTGATCCGGCCGGCCTTGAAATCGGCCAGGGCTTTCGTCCGGGCCGACTGGCTCTTGTTGCCGTGGATGGCGGACGCGTTGATGCCGTCATCCTCGAGTTGCTTGGTAAGACGATTGGCACCGTGCTTGGTGCGCGTAAAGACCAGCACCTGGCCCCAGTCGCTGTTGCGGATCAGGTGGGACAGCAGGCGGCGCTTGTCATCCTTGCGGATCTCGAAGGCGTGCTGGGTCACCAGCTCGATGGGCGCATTTCGCCGGGCCACTTCGATGGTGACCGGGTTGTGCAGCAGGCCACCGGCCAGTTCGCGGATGTCGTCGGAGTAGGTGGCCGAGAACATGAGGTTCTGGCGTTTCGGCGGCAGCAGCTTGAGGATGCGGCGAATGTCGCGGATGAAACCCATGTCGAGCATGCGGTCAGCTTCATCCAATACGAGGATCTCGATCCGGCTCAGGTCGATGGTGCGCTGCTGAACATGATCCAGCAGCCGGCCAGGCGTGGCGACGACGATGTCGGTGCCCCGCCGCAGGCTTTCAGCCTGCGGATTGAAACCGACGCCACCGAACACGCAGGTGACCGAGATCGGGACGTACTTGCCGTAGGTCTTGACGCTCTCCGCCACCTGGGCGGCAAGTTCGCGGGTCGGGACGAGCACGAGGACGCGCGGCGTTCGGCTCTGGGAAACTCCGGGAGCCGTCAGCAGTTGCAGGATCGGAAGGGTGAACCCAGCCGTCTTGCCAGTGCCCGTCTGGGCGCCAGCGAGCATGTCGCGGCCAGCCAGCACTTCGGGGATCGCGCGCACCTGCACCGGCGTCGGTATGGTGTAGCCGTGTTCGGTAACGGCGCGCAGCAGTTCGGGTTTCAACCCGAGCGATTGAAAAGACATGTAGTGATTTTCCTCTCCAGCCTGCAGAGACCCGCGCCATTCCATGGATCGGGTTTGTCCTCTGGTCCGGTAGAGGCAGGATATTTTTGGCCTTCTGGATAATCCAGGACGTTGTGGGTCGAAAGGCTCAGATGAACGAGCTGACCGGACGAAAGCTTGTGTAGCGGGCGCTACCTTACACGAATCCCCCACCAAATCAAGGCAATCCGGCGCCAGGGTGAAGCTGCTCCCGGGCGGGGCCGTCGCTCTCTACCACCCGGCCATCAGCAAACATGAAGAGCTGGCCGGGGAAAAAGTCGGCGTCGGCGGGATCGTGGGTGATGAGAACGACCGGGATGTGCGCCGCCGTCACCGTGCGCAGGAGTTCCGCCCGCATGCGCTCACGTAGCAACGGGTCCAGTGCGGCGAACGGCTCATCGAGCAACAGCAACTCGGGCTGCGGGGCAAGCGCACGGGCGAGCGCCACGCGCTGCCGCTGCCCGCCCGACAGTTGCGCCGGATAGCTGTTCGCCAGTTCGGCCAGCGCGAAGGACTCCAGCAACGTCGGGAGACTTCGACCCCGCGGCGGCAGACCGAACGCCACGTTCTGCGACACGGTCAGGTGCGGAAACAGCGCGTAGTCCTGGAACACATAGCCCACGCGGCGTTCGCGGGCGGGCACATTGATGCGACGGACCGAATCGAAGAGGGCGCGGTCATTGAGCAGGATGCTGCCCTCGTCCGGGCGAAGGAGTCCGGCGATTGCCTGCATCGTCACCGACTTTCCCGAACCGGAATGACCGAAGACGACCGCCAGCGGCGCCGCGGTGGAAAAACTCACGTCGAGGGTGAAGACCCGGCCCGCGCTGACCAGAGACCGGCGGATATCGACGGCCAGCGTCACGGGTAGCGCCTCTTGAGCAGGCGCGCCGCGAGCACCAGGATGATCACGCAGGCCAGCGAGGTGACGCCAACGAGCAGGAGCGCGTCGGCATCGTTTCCCGCCTGAACCGCATCGTAGATGGCCAGTGCCAGGGTCTGCGTCTTGCCCGGCAGGCTGCCAGCCACCATCAGCGTGGCACCGAATTCACCCATGGCCCTCGCGAACGCGAGCATCGTACCGGCAAGGATTCCTGGCCAGGCGAGGGGCACCGTCACGCGGGCGAAGACCCGCAGCTCCGACGAGCCAAGCACCCTGGCCGCGTCCTCGAGCTGTCGATCCACGCTCTCGAATGCCGCACGCGTACCCTGGTACACGAGGGGAAAGGCGACGATCGCGGCGGCAACGACGGCGCCCTGCCAGGTGAAGATCAGCCTTATCC
Source organism: Gammaproteobacteria bacterium (assembly GCA_039926785.1). Lineage (GTDB taxonomy): Bacteria > Pseudomonadota > Gammaproteobacteria > Steroidobacterales > SHZI01. The sequence continues at coordinate 1,035 of JBDSWH010000099.1, read as the reverse complement.
CCAGCGTCTCTTCGAGCCACTGGCCGAGAAGACTGCGACGCCCAAGGAGCGTCAGCAGGTAGTAGCCCAGCACCGTGGGTGGCAGGACCATGGGCAGCGTGAGGACGGCATCGACCAGCGTTCGCCCCGGAAACTTCACCCGGTGCATGACCCAGGCGGCGCCCACGCCAGCAATGAGAGCCAACGTGACAGCGACACCAGCGATCTTGCCAGTCAGCAGGAGTGTCGTCAGGATCGGCTCAGCCATTACCGGCAAACTTTTCAACCGCGTTCATTGGAGCAGGTGTCATGAAGAGCAAGGTGTCGTGTCAGGTCCGGATCATGGTCGGTAATGGCCTGGGCATGGGGCCCGGCAAGGCGGCCATGCTGCGCGCGATCCGGGAAACCCGCTCCATCAATGCCGCCGGGAAGAAGTTTGGCATGTCCTATCGTCGGGCGTGGCTGCTCGTCGAGGAAATGAACAACCTGTTCGACGCCCCGCTGGTCACGGCCCGCCGGGGCGGCGCGGGAGGTGGCGGCGCCGAGGTCACCGGACTTGGCGAGCGCGTAATGAAGTCTTATTCCGACCTGGAGCAACTTGTCACGAAGTCGCCCCAGTTCCGTGCCATCTCCCGGATGCTACAACAGCCTCCCGACTGACAAAGTTCAAGTCGACCTCGATTGACAAGCCTTGGCCTCCCACCTACCGTTATGTCCACATAAATATAACGAATTCGTCGGGGGAGTCAGCCATGCATAACGTCGTCTCGCGCCTGCTTCTGGCGCTTGGCCTTGCTGCCTCCGCGCATGCCACCGGCGCCGAACTCATCGTCTCGGCCGCTTCGAGTCTCACGGACGCCTTCCAGTCCATTTCCGCCGCCTATGAGGCAAGCCATCCCGGCAGCAAGGTGGTGCTCAACTTCGCGGCGTCCGGCGTCCTCCTTCAACAGATCGATAGCGGCGCCCCGGTCGACGTACTGGCCACGGCGGATGTGGAGACCATGGATCAGGCCGAAGCGAAGGCTCTGCTCCTGGCCGGCAGCCGGGAGGACTTTG
>JBDSWH010000098.1:0-3184 GCA_039926785.1 Gammaproteobacteria bacterium | reverse complement strand
GATCGCTCACGACGGCGGCGGCTTCGGGCTGGTGAATGAGGGGCGCAAGGATACAACGGCGGCGCTCACCAGCAGCAGGGCACTCACGCCCAGCGCGGGCCAGGTCCCGAAGCGGATCCAGGGCGTGGCTCCCGAGCGGGGCTGGACCGTCGCTGATACCACCACAGGCTTGAACTGCTCACCCTGGCTGACCACCTGGCCCCGGGGATCGATGACCGCCGTGATGCCCGTATTCGTACTGCGAAGCATGAACCGGCCCGACTCCAGGGCACGAAACCGCGCCATCTGCAGGTGCTGGTGGGGCGCAATGGAATCACCGAACCAGCCGTCGTTGCTGACATTCACCAGCAGGCCAGCCTCCGGCAGGAAGTCCCGGAGCTCGTTGCCGAAGGCGTCTTCGTAACAGATGCTTGGCGCCAGCGCGACGCCCCGGACCAGCAGCGGCCGCTGCCCGTCGAGCCCTGGGGTGATGTCGGTGTAGGGCAGGTTCATCAGGCGCAGCACGTTCCGGACGAAGTCCGGAACGGGAAAGTACTCGCCGAAGGGCACCAGGTGGCGCTTGTGGTACACGCCGGTGCTGGCACCGACGGTGAGCAGCGAATTGCGGAACTCGCCCGTGCCGAAATCGAACGTCAGCATGCCCAGGACCAGCTCCTGGTGGCGGGCCTTCATCAGTTCGCCGAGGGAGCGGAGGAAGTCCGCCTCCTCGTGGGCCAGCGCGGGTATCGCCGCCTCCGGCCAGATGATCAGGTCCGCCCGGTCGAGCCCGACCGTGAGGTCGCGAAACAGGGTCTTGGTGGTTTCCAGTTCCTCGGTGAGCCACTTCCGGTCCTGGGAGATACCCCCCTGGATCAGCGCCACGTCCAGCGGCTCGCCCGCGGGAACCGTCCAGTCACGCCCCGCCAGCAGCGCCGTCGCGAGTCCCGTCACGGCCAGCACGGCCGCCGCCGCCATCCGCTCCCGGTTCGTCCCCGTCAGCAGCAGCGCGAGCGCGCCGGCGCCCAGGACCACCACCAGCGAGACGCCCTGGACGCCGGCGACCGGGGCCCAGGCGGCCAGGGGGCCATCGATCTGCCCATAGCCCAGGCTCAACCAGGGGAAGCCGCTGAACAGCCAGCCGCGTACCCATTCCACGCCGACCCAGGTGGCCGGCAGGACGGCGAGGTACTGCCAGGCCCGGTCCTGCCGGGCTACGAGCCCGGTGAGAAAGCCCCAGGCGGCCCCGTAGGCGGCCATAAGCAGGATCAGCGCACCGCACAGCGCGACGGCGATGGGCGGCACGACGCCACCGAAGTCGTGGATGCTGATGTAAAGCCAATAGGTACCAGTAGCAAAGCTGCCGAATCCGAACCAGAACCCCCGCAGCGCGCGCTCCCGGCTGGCATGGCCCTCCACCACCAGGAACAGCAAGGCCAGCAGCAGCGGCGCGAGCCACCAGAATTCGAAAGGCGCGAAGCTGAGGGGTAGTCCCGCGCCCGCGGCGAGGGCGACCCAGCGACCGCGGGCCGTGAGGATCAAGCCGCGGCCACGTCGCCGTCCGAAGCCACGGCAGTGCCCCGCGTCACCTCGACGCTGTGGATCCGCCGCCGGTCAGCCTGCAGCACGCGGAGACGGAATTCGCCGACCTGCAGCGTCTCCCCCTTGCGCGGCAGGTGGCCCAGCTCGTGCATGACCAGGCCGCCCACGGTGTCGTAGTTCTCGTCATCGAGCCGGGTGCCAAAGTAGTCGTTGAACTCGTCGATGCGCGTCAGGGCGCGGACCTGGAAGTGTCCGGGTTCCTGCTCCTGAATCGGGCCGACCTCGGCCGAGTCGTGCTCGTCGTCGATCTCACCGACGATCTCCTCGAGCACGTCTTCGATGGTGAGCAGCCCGGTGATGCCGCCGTACTCGTCCACTACCAGGGCGATGTGATTGCGGCTGCCACGGAACTCCTTCAGCAGCGTGTTCAGCCGCTTGCTCTCGGGAATGAAGGTGGCGGGACGGATGTAGCGCGTGACGTCGAAGGGCTGCCCGGGTGTTTCCACGAAGTGCCGCAGGACGTCCTTGGCCAGCAGGATGCCCACCACCTCTTCCCGGTCGTCGCCCATCACCGGAAAGCGCGAGTGGCCGCTCTCGACGATGGCCTTGAGGAGTTCATCCCGCGGCGCGTCACGTTCCAGGACGGCCATCTGGGACCGGGGGACCATGACGTCCCGAGCCTGAATCTCCGAGACGGCCAGGACACCTTCGAGCATGGCCAGCTCGTCTGCGTCCAGCACGGTCTGGGCGTGGGATTCCCGCAGCCAGTCGAGGAGGTCTTCGCGGGTGGCGGCATCGCCCTTCAGCACCCGCCGCAGGCGGCCGTACCAGGTCCCGCCTGTGTGTTCATCGGGGTCGTCGTCAGTCATGGGGGCATTCTAGCGGGTTCCGGGGCGGGGCTCGCGCCCCCCCGCACCGTGCCGGCCCCCGTCGGGACTCACTTCGTTACATAAGGATCCCGAGGGGAGGCTGACCAGGGCGCGTGCTGCCAGTGGCCCCGCATTCAACACCGAATCGCCCTCTCGGGCCCCGATTTGCGCCCCCACCCCCTCCGGTGGAGGCAGGGCGGGATCTGATTGTTGTGGAACTTAATATAGGCTTCTTATACCGCAGCTCCGTCCTCCAAATGGGTGCGTCGGCACTTGGGGACAGCGATGCAGCGTTTGATGCCGATCACACCGGACTCGCACCGTTCCGGCCTCTCCTGCTTTGGTGACGTCCTGCGGGCCTGCCTCCCACGGCACCCCGGCATCAGTCGGGCCTTCCTGATCCAGGAAAACACCGTTTCGTCGGACGAGAACGAGCGCCTGATTGTAGACGGGTTGCTGGCCACCGCCCGGTACGCGCCCTTCGCGGCCACCGACTACGTCTTCATCGACCGGTCCACGGAAGCGGGCACGCTGATCCGCCGGCTGCCGCTGGTTCGGGCGGCCTGCGAGCAGTCTGGCTTCCCGATCCGGAACATCCTGTATGTCTCGCAAACTTCCGGGAGGGTCTGCCACCCCGGGCGACCGTTGGACGCCGACCTGCCACGCTGGGTGTTCTTCCACAGCTACTGCATAAATTTTGCCCGGGCGTACCAGGATGGGAATTTCGATGTTCCGGTGAGCGATTGCACGGGGCAGGTGCTGTGCCTGAATAACAAGATCCGGCCGCAGCGTATTGC
>JBDSWH010000097.1:0-5602 GCA_039926785.1 Gammaproteobacteria bacterium | reverse complement strand
GCGGGAATATCCCTACGCTCGCTGAGACGCTCGCTGCGGGAATTCCCGCGGGCGGCGTTTCCTACGCCTCGTCCTCGTCCCACTCGATCGAGGCGTCAGCGGCCCGTAAGTCCGCCTCAGCGGCGATTTCGCGGCGAAGCTCCGCAGCGGACTCCCATCCCTGGGCGGTATCCAGCAGCAGGGCGGGCCGCACGGCGTGGAGTGCGGCTAGGAATAGCGTGCGGACTTCCGCCAGGACCTCCTCCAGCTCGACCATGTAGCCCTCGCCCACCTGCGACAAAAGACCGACGTAGACGGGAAAGAGCTGGCGGAGCTCGCTGGCGTCAAGATGCCTGCGGAGCACACCGTCACTGAGGAGCTTCGGCTGGAGCTGGCCCGCGTCGTCGAAGAAATTCCCCGCAATGCGGAGGCGCTCCACCTGCTCACCCAGCTTCCAGGACCAGACGTAAACCGGCAACGGATAGCGCAAACCCCGTGCGGCCAGGACCCCGTAGGCGGCATCGAAAGCCTCCATCTGGTCCGGATCCAGCTCTTCCGGTGCGCGGATCTCCACCCCGGCCTCGAACCAGTCGGCAGCCCAGTCGTGCTGGCGGTAGAACAGTTCCTCCGCCGCACGATCCCGCAGGAAGCGCTCGGCGGACGCGCGGGTGAAGACACCCCGCGGGCTGCCGTAGCGCGACAGCGCGAGCTGCTGAGCAGGCGTCGCAGGTAGTCGTGATTCCATGGCGGCGATCAGGCGGCGGGCCTGGTGGCGACTCAGCCGACGCGGAATCTCGGCACCAAGCCAGCGCAGGCGGTGCAGCTGGGCTTCCGTTGCGGGTTCCGGGGAGGGAACGCCGGGCCGCACGTCGAAACCGGTGATGGCGCCGCGGGCGAAGAGCCCCGCGGCCCAGAGGGCCAGTGCCAGCAGGGAAAGAGACGTCCACGGCATATCCGGGGTGACGGTGCGGGCGTTCTCCAGATCCTGGAACGTGGCGAACACGGCCCACACGAGACCCAGCGCCAGCAGCCCGGCCATGACGCGGGAAACGGGAGCAAGGGCGCGGGGGAAGTATTCGTCCTGAACCATGTGGCTACTCCGGAGTCTCGGGCCTGATAATGCCCTGAACCCGGGAGCCCCGTCATGACACTTCGCACTAGCCGCACCGTGCCGCGCAGAAAACCGGCCTGGCTGCTGGCCTGCCTGTTGTCCTGGGTGGCCCAGGCCGAGAACGCCGTCGAACCCATCTTTGCCGCTGCCCGCGGCTACACCGCCTACGTGCGCACCCGGATCGAGGTGCCCTACATCGAAGACGAACAGCAGGCGCAGATTGGCGCCGCCTTCCTTGTGGACCGCCAGCGAGGCTGGCTGCTGACGAACGGCCATGTGACCGGGCACTCACCGGGCACCATCGAGGTCGCCTTCATCGACGGTCGCTCCCGGCCGGCCCGGCCGGTCTACATTGATCCCTTCCTGGACATCGCCGTGCTGGAGGTGGCAGACCGGACCGGCCTGCCCGCCGCGGCCGCCACGATGGATTGCGGACCGATTCCCGGCGTGGGTCATCCGGTGGGTGCATTTGGCCACCCGGAGGACCTTCGGTTCACCGGCACCCGCGGCATCATCTCGGGGTTCACGGCCCGCTTTGGTGAGGATCGGCTCCAGACGGACGCACCGATCAACCCCGGCAATTCCGGCGGGCCGCTGATCAGCCTGGACACCGGCAGGGTGGTGGGCATCAACACCGATCAGCTGACCGGCGACAAGGTCCAGAACGCAAACTTCGCCGTGCTGGCCCGGCAGGCCTGCCATATCCTGGAGCTGCTCCGGGCCGGCAAGGACCCTACGCCGCCGGATCTCGGCGTCACCTATTTCGTCGAGAACGACGAACCGACGCTGACCGTGGCACGCCTGGCGTCTACAGCCGCAGACTCGGGCCTGCAGCGCTACGACCAGATACTGACCGTGAACGGTGAACCGCTGGACTGGGTGACGGAAGGTGCGCTGCTGGACAAGCTGCGCGGCGCAAAAACTGGCACCACACTGCAGGTGGAGCGGGACGGCCGGAAGATCAGCCTGAAGCCGGTCCTGCACCCGGCGCTGGCGCCCATGAAGCGCCAGGGACTGTACGTGGCGGGCGCCCTGTTCGCCGAGACCAACATCCGCCACCTGAATTTCACCGACGTGCAGCCCACCCTGATGGTGCACTTTGTGGGGGATGGCAGCCCCGCCAATTCGGCCGGCCTGCAGATCTACGACCACCTGGTCGCGGTGAATGGCCAGCGCATCGGCAATCTCCAGGAACTCGCCGCCGCTCTCAAGGATGTACCGGACGATCGGCTCACCACGTTTGAGCTGCTGCGCCTGGTGGACCGGGAGGACCGCTTCCTGGAGAGCGTGCTGGCGCGAGTGGTGATCGACGAGGTGGAGCCGGTGGGCTTCGGGGACAAGCGCCCGCGCCCGTAGGAGCGGCTTCAGCCGCGATCGCCGCCGGACGACGCCACCCGATCAAACTCCGCCAGCACCGCGAGAATGTCCGCCGGCAGGTACGTCCTGGCCTTGGCCGCAATGGCCGGCTGAATCCCGAACAGCGGCTCGGCAATGCTTCCCGCAATGGCGGCCACGGTGTCGCTGTCACCGCCAATGGAAATGGCGTTGCGGATCGCGTCCTGGAAGTCAGTGGCTGTAAGGGCGCAAATGAGCGCTTCGGGTACGGTACGCTGGCACGTTTCGTTGAACTCATAGACCGGCCTGATTGCATCGACCGCGCGGGTCAGGTCGTACCCAAACATCGCCATGACCTCGGCGCGAATATCGCTGGCCGGGACGCCGTCACGGGCCCGGAAGATGGCGTGGGCGGTGGCCCGAGCCCCCTTCAGCCCCTCCGGGTGGTTGTGGGTGATCACGGTAATCCGGTCGGAAAGCGCGGCTGTCGCTCCGGCATCGTTGGCCAGCCAGCCGGCGGCACTCACGCGCATGGCGGCGCCATTGCCGAAACTGTCGTAGGGCAACGGGTTGGGCTCGTGAATCCACTGCTGAAACATCCCGCCGTACCCCCGGCCGGGATGACGCCGGCACCAGGCCTGGAGGTGACGGGCCGGTTCGGCGCCGGTCAGCAGAGCATCAGCCAGGGCAACGGTGCACACAGTATCGTCGGTGTAATCGCAGTTGGGGCCAAACAGCGGGAACACCTTCGAGCGGTGGTTGTTCCACTCGTAGATGGAGCCGACGATGTCGCCGATGATCGCGCCGAGCATGGAACTCCTAGTCGCTCATCCGCGGTGAGTGCCGTGGCGGACCCTTCCGCCCCAATGCCCGCATCCCCTTCTCGAGCCCGTCCAGCGTCAGCGGAAACATCCGGCCGCCCATCAGCTCCTGCACCACGCCGATGGTGTAGTGGTAAGTCCAATTCTCCTCCGGGGTGGGATTAAGCCAGATGGAGCGCTGGTAGACGTCGGTCAGCCGCTTCAGCCAGTCGGCGCCGGCGTCCTCGTTCATGTACTCCAGCGATCCGCCGGCACGCAGGATCTCGAACGGGCTCATGGTGGCGTCACCCAAGAAGATCAGCCGGTAGTCGTGGTTGAACTTGTGCATGAGGTCCCACGTGGCGATGCGCTGGCCGTGGCGGCGCCGGTTGTCGTTCCAGACGTGGTCATAAACACAGTTGTGAAAATAGAAGAAATTCAGGTGCTTGAACTCAGCCCGGGCGGCGGAAAACAGTTCCGAGCAGAGCCGCGAGTGCTCGTCCATCGACCCACCGATGTCCAGCAGCAGCAACACCTTCACCGCGTTGTGCCGCTCGGGCCGCAACTGCAGGTCGAGCAATCCCGCGTTGCGGGCCGTGCGGTCGATGGTGCCGTCCAGGTCCAGCTCGCTGGCGGCGCCCTCCCGGGCGAAGCGGCGCAGCCGCCGGAGGGCGATCTTAAGATTGCGGGTACCGAGCTGCACGTCGCCATCCAGGTTGCGGAATTCCCGGGCGTCCCACACCTTCACCGCGGACCGATTTCGGGACTTGTCCTGGCCGATGCGGATCCCCTCAGGGTGGTAGCCGTGGGCGCCGAAGGGCGACTTGCCCGCCGTCCCGATCCACTTGTTGCCGCCCTCATGGCGTCCTCGCTGCTCCTCCAGGCGTTCCCGGAAACGCTTCATCAGTTCGTCCCAGCCGCCCAGGGACTCGATCAGCGCCTTCTCTTCGGCAGACAGGTTCAGTTCCGCCTGCTTGCGGAGCCAGTCGAGGGGGATCTCGTGACTGGGACCGGCGGCCGAGTCGACCCCCTTGTAGAAAGCTGCGAAGGCCCGGTCGAACTTGTCGAAATGCGTCTCGTCCTTGACTAGGGCCGAGCGGGCTAGCAGGTAGAAGTCGTTGATATCCGGCCCGATGACGTCGCTCTTCAGGGCACCCAGTAGCGTCAGGTACTCGGGAATCGTGACCGGCACCTGGTGTTCGCGGAGCGTGAAGAAGAACTGGGTCAGCACGGGGACATGCCTAATGTCCCCTATTGCCGTCGCGCCATGAAGACCAGCCGCTCGAACAGGTGCACGTCCTGCTCGTTCGTCAGCAGCGCCCCATGCAGTGGCGGAATGATGGACTTCCGGTCGTCGGTGCGGAGCGCCTCGGGCGGGATGTCCTCGGCCAGCAGCAGCTTGAGCCAGTCCAGCAGCTCCGAAGTGGACGGCTTCTTCTTGAGCCCGGGCACGTCCCGGACCGCGAAGAAGGCCTCCAGGGCTTCCTTCAGCAGCGCCTTCTTGATGCCCGGGTAGTGCACCTCGACGATCTGCTCCATGGTCTGCTTGTCGGGGAAACGGATGTAGTGGAAGAAACAGCGGCGCAGGAACGCATCCGGCAGGTCCTTCTCGTTGTTGCTGGTGATGAACACCACGGGTCGCTGCTTCGCCTTGACGAGTTGCCGCGTCTCGTAGACGTAGAACTCCATCCGGTCGAGTTCCCGCAGAAGGTCATTGGGAAACTCGATATCGGCCTTGTCGATCTCGTCGATCAGCAGCACGACCGGCTCGTCGCTCGCAAACGCCTGCCAGAGCATGCCCGGCACGATGTAGTTGGCGACGTCGTGCACCTTCGGGTCACCGAGCTGTGAATCCCGGAGGCGTGACACGGCGTCGTACTCGTAGAGCCCCTGCTGGGCCTTGGTAGTTGACTTGATGTGCCACTCCAGGAGCGGCATGCCGAGCCCCCGGGCCACCTCCTCGGCAAGGCGAGTCTTCCCCGTACCGGGTTCGCCCTTGACCAGCAGGGGCCGCTCCAGCGTGACGGCCGCGTTTACGGCGAGCCGCAGGTCATCGGTGGCGACATAGGTGGCGGAACCGGTAAATCTTGGGGACATGCCTAATTATGCAATGCCCGAAATCCGGAGGCTTCGCGCATTGCACATTTAGGCATGTCCCCAAAATGCAAAAACCCCGCCGGAGCGGGGTTTTTGGTCGTCGCAGTTGTGAGGCGTCAGGCCGTGGCGCGACGCCGCATCACGCCCACGAGGCCCAGGGCCGAACCAAACAGCCAAACGGCGGCTGGGACGGGCACCACCTGCACCTCCATCGCAATCGACTCCACCGGGAAGAAGCCGTTCGTCACGGTGAGGGCAAACTGGTAGTTGCCGAGTGCGT
>JBDSWH010000096.1:0-3836 GCA_039926785.1 Gammaproteobacteria bacterium | reverse complement strand
ACCATATAGTTCAGGCCGACGCGGAGCCGGAAAAGATTGTCGCTGTCGTCGGCCGCGCTCACCCGGGAAAACTCCCGGTTGACGTAGTAGCCATCGACCAGCCCCTGGGTGCGCGCTCCGAAGTCATACAGCCAGGCCAGCGACACGCCCACTTCCCGCGTGTTGTCACTGTCAGCCGGTGTCGCTTCCTCCAGGGTTTCGTCGTCTTCGTAGAAGGCGTTGAGCGACACCGCGTTCCGGTTGAACGACTTGACCAGCAAGATGTCCCCGCGCTTGGACAGGTAGAAGCGGCCCGTTCCGGGTGCGGTGGCACCGGGCGGCGTGACCGGCGGTGGCGTTACCGGGCCGGGAGGGGTGGTATCGCCGGGTGGATCGGAGGGCTTCGACAGTGTGCTGTCAAGTCCCTCGCTGGTCCGGGGCGTTTCGTGGTAAGCCATGCGGAGGATGTCGCCGCTCTCGGCGCCGTATTGGTGCTCGAAGCTTGCGCCCCATGCTGAGCCGAAGCTGCGCTCACCGGCATAGGCCTCAAAAAAATTGCGCGCCGTCTCCCGCCGCAGTCCGGCCCGCCAAATACCATCCTGGAGGGAGGCATCTGTCCGGTCCGTCACGTCGCTTTCCATACCGGCGGACACGAAGGGGGCCCAACCGCCGCTGAGCTTGTAGATCAGGGAAACTTCTGCGAGCTGGCGGGTCGCGTTATCGGAGATCTCGTAGTCGTAGTTGCGGTACTCGTGCCGGAACTCCCAGGTCAGCCCCCGGTCTTTGTCGGGCCCGGTCCAGTCGGTATTCAGATTCTGGTAGTCGCCGTCCTGAAGCGCCTCATCGGAATAGTCGACTCGACCGATGTCATAGCGGATATCCAGGTTGGATCCAAGGATGTCCTGCCGCCACTCAGGCCCAGTCTGGTAGCGGATGGCGTCGGTGCGATTGCCGATCTGGGGCACGTTGGTGGACGAGAACGGCTGCTCGGGATCGATCACGGCCTGCGAGATGCTGGCCAGGGAATTCAGGAAGAGGTGTTCCTCGAGGATCTCGATATCGAGGTTCGTACTGCCCTGGTTGTAGACTTCCGTGCTGTCCGGCTGGTCCTGGTACCAGAGGGCTTCCAGCGTGTATTCCAGCTGGAAATCGTAGCGGCGGCCAATCGAGGCCAGGACGATCGTCGGATCGGCGCGCACCACGAAATCGCCCTGCTCGAAGCCTTTCGGCGCGAGTGTGACGTTGTCGGTGTAAATGGTGCCCAGCGACACGTACCCGCTCACGTCCATGGCGTCCGCAGGGGCCACCAGAGCCACTATGAGGCTCCAGCCCGCGGCGCGGGTGCGGTAACCGCGCGCGCGGGGGGGGTCACTCATTCTCGGGGCTCGAGTAGTAGTAGTAACTGCCATTGGCGAGCGTCAACAAGGGCGCCCGTGGAATCTTGTTCAACACCAGCCCGATCGGCTTGTCCCGGTTCAGCAGTTCCAGGGCCTGGCTGACAGTCGGCTGGGACGTCTCGCCCGCCTCGACCACGACGAGAACCTGCCCGGCGAGGGCCGAGAGGGCCACGGCATTGGGCGTGCCGAGCAGCGGGGGGCAATCAATTACCACGAGGCGATTGCGATCCTCATTAGCCAGGCCGTGGAGCAATTCGCGGGCGCGATTGCTCGTGAGCAACTCCAGTGCGTCGTCGAAGCGGCTGCCGGCCGGTACAAATTCGAGGCCGGGAACGTCGGTGCGGTACAGGCAGGCGTCGACTGGCAGCGTCGGATCGTGCATGACATCGAAGAAGCCCGGCACGCCGTGCAGCCCCAGAGCGCGGCTCATGGTCGCGCGAGTGTCATCGGCATCAATGAGCAGGGTCGTGCGGTCCCGCTCCATGGCGAGGGCCTGGGCCAGATTGGCCGAGAGGAAGGTCTTGCCGGCACCGGCCATGGCACTGGTAATCATCACGATATTCGCACCGGCATCCGCGAGGGGCCCGAAGGCGCACTGGAGGATGGAGCGCTTGAGGTGGCGCAACTCCGCCCGGGAGGCCGGGTCACCGGGCTCCAACTGCAGGAAACCATTGGCTATCAGGGGGGCAAATGCCGCCTGGGTTGCGGGTCGACGGTCGATCGGTTCCGCCACGGGGGAGATCGGCCCGTCCGGACGAGGCTCGGCGACCTTCGGCTCGGCGCGCCGCTCGCTGTGGTTCTGGACGGCTTTCTGGATGATGCTCATGATTACCTTTAGATTCGGGCCTCAGGCTGGCGCCACGCCACTGATGCCAGCCACCAACAGCACCAGGAATGCCACCAGCAGTCCGGAAGCGATGCCCGCAAACACCAGGTCACGCCGGCCCATCGGCTGGACGCGGGCCACGCTGACATGGCCGAAGATGGGCAGGCCCGTGGCCGCACGCAGCTTCCGTCCAGAGTAAAAGACGGGATTGTGCTGATTCAGGAAGAATGCCGTCGCCAGGCCTGTGATCAGCGCGGCCACTAGCACCGCGGAGTACAGGAGGAAGCGGTTTGGCGCCGTCGGGAACATTGGGAGGCGCGGCGGCTCGATTACGTCGAACGTGACCTGCTCCTTGTCGGCCTGCACTTCCTCCGAGAGCCGGGCGGACTCCAGGCGCTGCACGAGCGCGTCGTACTGGGTCTTGACGACGTTGTAGTCGCGGTTCAGCCGATTGAGCTGGGCTTCCACTTCCGGGATGGTGTCGACAGACCGGCGCAGGCTGGCCACTGCGCCCTGGCGCTGACCCAGTTGGCTGCGCAGGCTGGCCAGTTCCACCTCGGCCGTGCTCAAAGACACGCGCATCTGCTGATACACGGGATTCGAGTCCAGCGGATTGCTCACCGGGCCGGCCGTGCGGGCCTTCAGGCGCTCGGAATCCCGGACTTTGTACAGGTCCTCCAGAGTCTGCGTGACGCGCACCACGTCAGGGTGTTTGTCCGTGAACTTGACCCGCAGGTCCGCAAGCTGGGCCTCAAGATCAGCGATGGCACCATCTACCGAGGTGCCGGATGCGGAGACGGACGACCCGGACATGCCGATTACCGGTTCCTCACCCTCCACCTGCCGCAGCAACTCAGTGCGTCGCTCCTGCACCGCGCTGAATTCGGATTGCGTCTGCTTCAGTGCGGCCTCGGCGGTGCTCAGGCGGGCAAAGTAATCGCCGCCCTCGCCCGGCATCATTCCCACGTTTTGCTTCTTGAATTCCGCCAGGCGCGTCTCGGCTTCCTCCAGGCGCTGCTCGTAGAGCTTGATCTGCTGGACGAGAAATTGCTGGGCGTTGACGGAGTTCTTGCGGTTCTTGCTGAGCGAATTCTCCATGAAGCTTGTCAGCAGCACCTGCACGACATTGCGGGCCATCGCCGGATCGTAGTCCCGATAGGAGATGTTGAAGATGTCCTGCTTCGGCATCTTCTGGATGGTGATCGTCTCCTTCAGCCGGGTGACCAGACGCTCCAGCTGTTCCGGCGTGGCCGCCCGGGCCTCGAGCCCGGTTTCGAGGGCCACCGCCTTGAGCTGGGGCTGGCTGAGCAGCGCCTCGGTGACGAGGGCCACGTCACTGAGGGTGTCAGAGTTGACGGTCAGGTCCCTGAGCAGGGGTTTCAGCATGGTTTCCGTATCCACGTAGACCCTGGCAGTGGCGTCGTACTGGTTTGGCAGCAGCAGGACCCAGATCCAGCCCACCAGGGCCAGACCCCAGGCCACGCCCAGCGCGTGCCAGCGATACCGCCACATACCGAAGGCGTCTTCGACGAGATCCGAGCTCAGTTGCCGCAAGTCCATTACAGGTCAGGTCCTTAATTGATTGTGAGCTGTTACAGCCACGATTCGGGGATGATCAGTACGTCGCCAGGCTG
>JBDSWH010000095.1:0-10793 GCA_039926785.1 Gammaproteobacteria bacterium | reverse complement strand
GGCCATGACGCAGGCAGGCATGTTTTTGTCGCAGCCGCCGATGGCCACGAAGCCGTCAAAGCCTTCGGCAGCCACGACAGTCTCGATCGAATCCGCGATGACTTCCCGCGAGACCAGGGAATACCGCATCCCGGGGGTCCCCATTGAAATACCATCGGATACGGTGATCGTGTTGAACTGGACCGCCTTGCCTCCGGCGCCATCAGCGCCGGAGGCGGCGGCAGTGGCCAGCCCGTCGATATGCATGTTGCACGGGGTCACCATGCTCCAGGTCGACGCGATGCCAATCTGGCTCTTGCGGAAATCCGCGTCTGTAAAACCCACGGCCCGCAGCATGGCGCGGCTCGGCGCCTGCGACACACCATCGACCACCACACTGGAATAGCGCCGCTCGCCGCTGCCGGGCGAATCGCCACTACCCTTTTTCGGGGTGCTCACTTGGAGGTACTCATTTGAATCAACAGTGCCTGGAAACGCCGCGCTATGCGGCCCGAACGGGCCGCAAGTCTAGCACCGCCGGGGTCGGCCCGGGCTTCAGGCATCGGCTGACAGCAGCTTGCCGGGATTCATGATGCCGAGGGGATCCAGAGCCCGCTTGACCGAACGCATCAGGTCAAGCGCTACGCCGCCGCGCCAGTGGGCCAGCTCCGCAACTTTCAGCGCACCGATCCCGTGCTCGGCGCTGAAGCTTCCACCCAGATCAATGGCAATCTGGTGGACCTCGTGGCTGATCTCGTCCCAGCGGGCAAGAAAGGCTGCGGGGTCGGCCTGCGGGGGTTGGGTGAGGTTGAAGTGGGCATTGCCGTCACCCAGGTGACCGAAGGCCACCACGCGAACTCCGGGAACGAGCTGCGTCACGGCGGCGGTCGCCAGTGCCAGGAAGCGCTCCATGCTCGCCACCGGAACTGAGACATCGTGCTTGATGCTTGCCCCTTCCTTCTTCTGCGCCTCCGACATCCCATGCCGTAGTCGCCACAAGGCGTCGCGCTGAGCACCGCTGGTGGCCACGATTCCGTCGGTAACCAGACCGGATTCCTGCATTCGGGCCAGGAACGACTCCACCTGCGATTCCAGCGCCGCGTCATCCCGTGGCGTGCTGATTTCGATCAGGACCTGCCAGGGACTGCTCTGACCGAGTGGAGCACGACTCCCGGGAATGTTCTTGAGGACCAGATCAAGCGTGAGCTGATTGGCGAACTCGAACGCCGTCAAATCATCACCCAACTGGTCCCTGGCAGCGGCGTACACCTGAATCGCGGTTCCGGGGCCGGGCGTTGCCACCCACGCGGTAACCATTCGCCGGGGTTGTGGGAACAGCTTGCACGTCGCCGCCGTAACGAATCCGAGTGTGCCCTCGGCCCCGATGAAGAGCTGCTTGAGGTCGTAGCCGGTATTGTCCTTGCGCAGGCTTCGGAGGACGTCCAGCACACGTCCGTCGGCCAGAACGACTTCCAGACCCAGCACCAGGTCGCGCGCGGTGCCATAACGCAGTACCGCCGTTCCGCCCGCATTGGTCGAGATCACTCCTCCCAGCTGGCAACTCCCCTCCGCCGCCAGGCTGAGTGGAAAATACCGCCCGGCATCCGCGGCGACGGACTGGATCGCGGCCAGTACGCACCCGGCTTCGGCGGTGATCGAGAAATTTTCGGGATCCAGGGCGCGAACGGCATTGAGTCTCCGGGCCGACACGATAATCTGGGGCCGCTCGGGCCTGGAATGGGGTATACCCCCGCCGACCAGCCCCGTATTCCCCCCTTGGGGCACGACGCCGATCCGGTGGGCGGAACAAACACGCAGAATGGACGCCACCTGGCTCGTCGTCGAAGGCAGCAGGACGAACGGCGCCGAACCCTCGTAGAGGCCCCGCCATTCGGTCAGGTAAGGGTGAAGGTCTGCCGGATCTTCCAGATAGCCGTTGGACCCTACAATCGACCGCAATTCGGCGGCTACGCTGGACATGAACGGGGTCATTGGGGGCCCTGATACCGAGCCATTGCATTGGCGCTGATGGCTAATGCATCCTAAGTTACTCGTCGGCTGCTGGCAAAAGTAGCCGGCCTCCTGCCCATAGAAGGAACCTGGGGCTTCCGGCCCGGATCCATGCTCACCGACCCATTGGCAACGGACGGCTCTCGCGGCCCGGAGATCGACCTCGATCTTCGTCAGCGGAGCAACCTGATGGACCTCGACCGGCAGTTTCACGCCCAGTGGAACCTCGGTCAGAACCTGGTATTGGCATGGTCGCCGTCCAGTGGCGGGGTCCAATTGCTGGTTGTGCCCCACTACGCGGTTGCCAGTTACGGTGCTGCGATCCAGTCGACCGGGACTGAGCCCCGCGCGGAGACGCCCGCGCACCAGTTCATCATGCACCTGCTGTCGGGTCCTCGGGAGTTCTCCGCCAGGCAGATGCACAATGCCACTCGCCTTCTCGGCGTGGAGCCGATCGCCGTCTTACTCCGGCAGCCCCTGACCGGATCAGCAAACGAGAATGTCGCCATCGAACGCCTGGTCAAGCGCTACAGCGTGACCTATGTGCGCAATCGGGCCGTAGCGCTCTTCGACATTGTGGGGTTTGGCCTGCTGAGTCCGTTCGAGCAAATGAACCAGCTGAACAGCCTCTCCTGCTCACTGAACGCGGCCCACAGCCGTTTGCTCGGCAGGCGCATGCTGGTGAACTTTGCGCGTTCGAGTACGGGCGATGGTTTCTACATCTGGAACCGGGACGTGGGGCTTGAGGCCAATACAAACCTTTACCACTTTATGCACCTCGTGCTGGCCGACAATGCCATTGCCCGCCAGAAGGGCCACGGCCGGGGAGTTCCCGTTCTGCGAACCAGCTTTCACGTCGGCAGCTGCTACGAATTCAATCACGCGGAAGGACTCAACCCGACAATCTATTGCGATGTCGTCGGAGACGTGACCATTGAGCTCGCACGGATGATCGAATACGCCCTCCCCGGGCAGATCCTCGTCGGTGAATTCTGCGTTCCGATGCACCAGTCGGGACTCGAGGACGGAGCCGATTTCGATGCGATCGGCTTCATGGCCCAGGCGCAGGGGAGCCTGTCCCAACTAAATGGCCTGGAGCTGTCCGGCGAAGCGGTGGAGTCCATCAAGTGCTACCTGACAGGCGAGGCCTGCGCCGACGGCACTTTCTCTATCCGCAAACTCGCCATCGAGGACAAGCATGGTCTGCGCCGGAACGCCTTCAACGCAAAGGTGAACATCCATCGTCGGGGGGCCGATCCGATACTTCTTGGCCTGGAAGACCGGCAACTTCGGGAAGATGCTACGTATTCCGTCTCCACGAGCCAGCTGGTCAGCGGAGCACGGCACTGAACTGCGATTCGCCCTACGTCGCCCTCGCGCTCCAGGTCAGCACCCATTCGGTGGCGACGCTTGCCAACCGGCACGCGGCCCGGACACAGATGGCCGCCAACATCACGAGGATCAGCGCCGCGCTGGAGGCTAGTGCTCCATACCTGGCCGATGGCTATGGCCTGCCAGTGCGCCTTGTCGTCCTGCCTGAATACGTTTTGACGGGCGCGCCAACCGACGGGCCTTTCGTCCTGTGGCGCGACCTGGCGTGCCTCGACATTGCCGGAGCGGAATACGAAGCCCTCGCAGGAATTGCCAGCCGGGGAGGCTTCTTCCTGGCGGGCAATGCCTACGAGGCGGACCCACATTTCCCCGAACTGTATTTTCAGTGCAGCTTCGTCATCAATCCCGCGGGCACGGTCGTCCTTCGTTACCGACGTCTTGTCTCGCTCTACTCGCCCAGCCCCTACGACGTCTGGGACCGCTACCTTTCGATCTACGGCATCGATGGCGTGTATCCCGTTGCCGACACCGAGATCGGCAGGATCGCTGCGGTCGCGTCGGAGGAAATCCTCTATCCGGAGATCGCGCGCTGTCACGTCATGCGGGGAGCCGAGATCCTGGTGCATTCCACGAGCGAGATGGGCAGCCCCCGGTCCACCGCCAAGGAACTCGCCCGGCAGGCGCGGGCCGCCGAGAATCTGGCGTATGTCGTGTCGGCAAATACGGCGGGTGTGCCCGGTGGGAGTCTGCCCTCCCGGTCCAGCACGGGAATGTCGAAAATTATCGACTTCAACGGGAGGATTATCGCCGACGCCCCTCCCGGCGGTGCCAGCATCGCCGCTCACGGGACCATCGATATCGCGGCGCTACGGTCACGTCGTCGCCAATCGGGCCTGGCCAATACGGTCAGCCGTCTGCCCCTGCAGGCGTTTGCGGCAAGCTATGCCCGAAACAGCGGTCGCACTCGGGACGCACTGGCTGGGACACCCAACGGCTCCCGCAGCCATCTTCAGGCAATCCAGGCGTCCACCATCGACCGGCTGTCAGGCGACGGCACGCTCTAGGCGTTCCGCTCCGCTACTTGCCGGACGGACCGGACTGCAATTCCCCCTCGGCATAGTCAAAGCCGGGATACTCGAAGTCGTGGGGATGGTTGTGCCCGTCGGGAGACCGAACCCACTCGTAGAGGTTCGGTTTGTTCCGGGCCCACTGGGCGGCGGCCCGCTGCCGGTTCTCGTCCGGACTGGTCCAGGGATTGAAGTGGAAATAGTTGTGCAGCTGGCTGTCAGTCCGGCCAAAGCCCAGCACCCCCAACTCGCTGGCGAAGGCGCCGTGGTTGATGTACTCGGGTCGCCAGAAGTAGCCGCCCGTGGGTAGCTTACCGAACTGCATCATCCAGGAGGTCCCGTAGATGTGATAACTCTCCTCGCAACAGTCGTGGTACGAGATGTTGTCCTGCCGGTAGTTCGGCGTCATGCAATAGAGCAGCGAATGCGCATGGGTGAGCGGGTCTGACCTCAGCATCTTGACCATGCAACCGGGCGCCACGGACGGACGAATGAAGTCCGCCGCCATCCATTGAAGACCCTCGTAGGCGTTGACCATGACCAGCTCGCCCCTCCGCGCCCGCGGATGGTCACGATCAGACTCCAGGAAGCTCGGTTCGCCGTAGTTGTAGAACATCAGGCCTTCGGCCCCTCGAGGGACCGACATAGCCGGCATGGAAACACCGGCCGGCACGAAGAAGAAGTTGCCCTTGCCGTAGCGCTCACCGCCAAAATTGACGACCCCCGAGGTCACGAAGAGTTCCATCTCGGAGTAACTCAGGCCAGGCGGCAGGCGGAAGCCGGCGTCAAAACGCACGGTCATCGAGCACGCTCCGGTGTCCGGATCCAGGCTCAACATCTTGTAGTGCATGCCCTTTGGGAAGCCCGGCAGGGTCATCTTCCGGAAGGGCATATCCCGGTCGACCAGGGGTTCGATGTGTGGGCGCGCCATTGTCGACTCCTTACAGCAATCTCAGTTGGTTTCGGCCGTAACCTGCAGCAGGGGTACGGTCTTGTGGACCCAGTTTTTGGGGTCGTCACGGCGGGCGGGGGAAGGAATCACCAGCACCTGGTTCCGACCCAGCCGCTCCACCTCGGTGCGGTCGATCTCCCAGCCCCGGGCAGCCCAGCGCCAGCAGCACTTCCTGAACGCGATTTCCATGCCGTCCGTTTCGACCAGCAGTTCTTCACTCAGGGACCCCGGGGTATGCACGGGACGCACTCGCTCGACGACCGACAGGTCCTCACGAACCGCCAGTTCGATGCCCGCGATACGCTCGGCGTCGTATTGGGGCTCCTTCAGGTAGTTGCGTGCCTGCCAGCCAAAGGCGCGGCTCAGTTTGTCTTCGACGGGGGTCCGGGCCGTGTAGTTGATCTGGCTCATGCCCTCACGGAAGGTCGGCTTGATACGGTGGCAGAGGCCAACCAGGCTGAATTCCAGTTCGACCTGGGTCGACTTGCGGTCGCCTCCCAGCAGCTTCGCGAGCTCGCCCGTTTTCTGGTCCGCCGCTGGCGCCGGCTTTACCCGGGAAACACGCGCGCCCCACTCCTTGTGCTCAAGGGGAAAAATCTGCAGCTCCGGGTTGCGCATGGCACCGAACTGCTGGTGAACGAAAGTCGTATGCGCCGTGTCGAGAGAATTCTCCTCGAAGCGCATCCAGTTCGCCTTGGCCTCGAACCCGTAAGGCACCCGGTGCCAGGCAACCGGATCGTCATACTCGGGGAACAGCTCCGGTAGGGCTGGTCGCTCCGATTCCGGGAGGTCGCCCAGAAAGGCCCACACCCAGCCGTATTTCTCCTGAGTCGGATAGTTATCGACTCGCGCTCGCTTGGGAATGGGCGCGCCCTCGCCCATTGATGGGATCAGGACGCAACTGCCGCTGCTGTCGAAGTTCCAACCGTGGTAAGGGCAGACGAGACGAGCACTCTTGACCTGTCCGCCGGACAGGGATGCTCCGCGATGGCAGCAGACATCACTGAGACACACCACGCGACCTTCAGCGTCCCTGAACAGGACGAAGTCGCAACCGAGCATGCGCACGCCCATCGGCTTGCGGGCGGTGACCTCATGAGACCAGGCAGCGACGTACCAGTTGTTGATCAGCATCAGGTTCTCCAGCAGGCCGCGACCGCCCCAGGGACCACAAACATTATATTATTATAACAATAGGGCAGTGGCTTGCGAGAACCAACGGGTCCCGTACGGAACGCCATACGATCTGATTTTGGCCAGGAATGGCTGCCCGAATCGGCCAGGGCCTGATCAATGCCATGAATGGTCGGGGCGACAGGATTTGAACCTGCGACCCCCTGCACCCCATGCAGGTGCGCTACCAGGCTGCGCCACGCCCCGTCCTCGAATGGTATTTGATCGGCCCAAGACCGCTCGAACAGCGGCGCCAATCATACCCGAAAGAAGCCCGATACCCGAAATAAGCCGGCCGTCGGAAGCTCAGCGCCGAAGAAGCCGCAGCACTTCCTCAAGCTCCACACGCAGCTGGCGGATGATCTGCTGGCTCTGGGTCAGGTCGGAGCGGGCTTCCTCCCCCGTCAGCTTCTGCCGGGCCCCGCCGATGGTAAAACCTTCGTCGTACAGGAGGCTGCGGATCTGCCGGATGATCAGGACGTCCTGCCGCTGGTAATAGCGGCGATTGCCCCGGCGCTTTACGGGCTTCAGCTGCGGGAATTCCTGCTCCCAGTACCGGAGCACGTGGGGCTTCACCGCACAGAGTTCGCTGACTTCACCGATGGTGAAATAGCGTTTGCCCGGAATCGGGGGCAGGTCGTCGTTATTCCCCGGCTCCAGCATATGCTTCCACTCGGGCTTTCAGTTTTTGTCCGGGGCGAAACGTGACGACACGTCGCGCCGTGATTGGGATTTCCTAGCCCGTTTTTGGATTCCGCCCCGGCCGCTGGTTCTTGTCCCGCAGGTCGAAGTTGCCGAATCCGGAGAGCTTGATCTGCTCCCCACTTGCAAGCGCCGCCCGCAAATCCTCGAAGAACAGTTCAACGAGCTCACGAGCCTCACGCTTATTCAGTCCCAATTCATTGAACAGGGACTCCGCCATGTCCGCCTTGGTGAGAGCCATGCTCATCTATTCTCTTATTCTGGCGCTGAAATCCGTGGCCAAACGCTGGATTACGCCGCCGATGATCTTGTCTGTCTCGGCGTCGGTAAGGGTGCGGGATGTTTCCTGCAAAATCAAGCCCAAAGCAACGCTCTTTTCCGCGGCGTCGATGTGCGCTCCCGCGAAGATGTCAAATACGATGACCTCCTGGAGGGCAGGCCCGGCAGACTCCGTGACGGCACCAACCAGACGACCGACGGGCGTGTCGCGCTTGACGACAACGGCAATGTCACGACGAACGGCGGGGAATCGGGAGATGGACTGGTAGGCATGCTTGCTCGCCGTCGCTAATGCAGCCAGGCTCAATTCAAATAACAGCGGCGCCTCGTCAAGTCCACATGGCTTGATGAGCTTTGGATGCAGGGCCCCGATCCATCCGACGTGCTTCCCCCCGCGACGCAGCCGTGCTGATCGCCCGGGGTGCAGCGCCGGGTGGGTATCCGCGCTCCATTCAAACTGTTTGGCTGGGGCCACCAGCGACAGGATGGCTTCCAGATCCGCTTTGACGTCGTGGAAATCCGCTGGCCGTGCCTCTGCTCCCCATTGTTCGGGCAGCGCATCACCCACGGCGATGCCCGCAATGACACCCTCCTCCGCAACTTCGGCGCCTTCCGGAACAAACCGGACCCCGGTTTCGAACAGGCGCACGCGTCGCTGCTGGCGCGCCAGGTTACTCCGCGCTGCCTGGATCAGGCCTGGCCATAGGCTCTGGCGCATCACCGCGAGGTCGGCCGACAGCGGATTCACCAACGGTAAGCCCTGTCGTCCGCCGGCCAGCAACTGGTCCAGCTCCCGGTCCACGAAACTGTAGGTCAGCGCCTCCTGATAGCCGCGCTGAACGCATACCGAGCGCAGCTTGTCGTTACTCAATCGGGCGGCCGGTGATTGCCCAAGCCGGGTCGCCTGATCACCCGGCCGCGGCGCTATCCGGTCATAACCGTGCACCCGGGCAATCTCCTCAATCAGGTCGACCTCCGCGCCAATGTCGAAGCGGAATGATGGCGGCAGGACCTGCCAGCCGTCCGTCGCGACTTCCACGTGCATGCCGAGTCGCGACAGGATCGATACAACCTCGGAGTCGGCCACCGTGACCCCAAGAACCTGTTCCAGCCGCGCCCGCCGCAGGATTACCGGGCGACGCGCACCAGCCCGCGACGCCTGGATCTGTATAGGCCCGGCAATGCCCCCGGCGATCGCGAGCAACAGGCCAGTGGCACGCTCCAGGGCACGGCTCTGCCCGGACGGATCTACACCCCGCTCGAATCGGGTCGATGCGTCTGTCTGTAGCCCAAGGCGCCGGGCTCGTCCGGCAATGACAGGGGGGGCGAAATACGCCGACTCCAGCAGAATGCTGGAGGTACCAGCCGCTACCGCCGTACCGCTCCCGCCCATGATCCCTGCCAGGCCGATGGCACCAGACTCGTCGGCAATCACCAGGTAGCCCTCGTCCAGGCGAACCTCCGCGCCCGTCAGGAGTTGCAGCGGCTCCTGCGCCAGTGCCCGACGCACCACCAGACGCGTCTTGAGCTTGTCCAGGTCGTAGGCATGCAACGGCTGGCCCAGTTCGAGCATCACAAGGTTGGTGATGTCGACAACCGGGTGGATGGAGCGAATGCCAGCGCGACGGAGCCGCTCCCGCAACCACAACGGGGACCGGGCGTCCGGTCGGATTCCGCGGATGACGCGAATGAGAAATGCCGGACTCCCCGCCGAGTCCTCGACGCTCACCGGAAAAGGCTCCACGGGCTGGGCCGGTACCGCAGCAACTGCCGGTTCGGTTAAAACAACGCCTGTGGTTGCGGCCAGGTCCCGTGCCACTCCAATTACGGAGAAACAGTCGGCGCGGTTCGGCGTGATCTTGAGGTCCAGGATGCAGTCATCGAGTGCCAGGTTCGTGGACACCGGGGTTCCGGGCCGGGCACCAGGATCGAGTTCCAGCAGTCCCTCGGCCCTGGCCGAGGGACCCGACTCCGCCAGACCGATTTCAGCCGCGGAGCACAACATGCCCCCGGACTCCAAGCCGCGCAGCGTGGCCCTGGTGATAGCCTGCCCGCCCGGAAGCACCGCTCCAGGCAGCGCTGTCGGATAGAGCCCTCCTGTAACAACGTTGGCCGCCCCGCAAACGATCTGGACCGTTCCGGTGCCGACGTCCACCTGGCACACGCGCAACCGGTCCGCACTGGGGTGTGGAACCACAGCGATAACACGACCGACCACAACCCCATCCAGGGCTGGACCGGCAGGTTCGATGCTTTCAACTTCAAGACCCTGCATCGTCAACTGGTGCACGAGTGCCGCCGTATCCCCTGGCGGATTGGCGAACTCGCGTAACCACTTCTCACTGATCTTCATGTGGCAAACCGAGCGACGTGTCAGTGGAACTGGCGGAGGAAGCGCAGGTCATTCTCGAACAGAAGCCGGATATCGTCGATTCCATAATGAAGCATGGCGAGCCGTTCGACGCCCATGCCAAATGCATATCCGGTGTAGCGCTCGGGATCGATGCCGGCGTTGGCCAGGACCTGCGGATGCACCATTCCACAGCCCAGAACCTCCAGCCAGCGGCCGGATTCGGAAAGGACGTCGACTTCGGCAGACGGTTCCGTGAACGGGAAGTAGGACGGGCGGAAACGCACCGTCGCCGGGCGCTCGAAGAAGCGCTCCACGAATTCCCCCAGTACCGCCTTGAGATTCGCGAAACTGACGTTGGTATCGACGACCAGGCCTTCCACCTGATGAAACATCGGCGTATGCGTCGTATCGGAGTCGCATCGATACACTCGTCCCGGCGCGATCAACCTGATCGGCGCTCCCTGCCGGAACATCGCGCGGATCTGCACTGGCGAGGTGTGGGTGCGGAGCAGCCTGCCGTCGGCGAAGTAGAAGGTGTCGTGCATATCCCGTGCGGGATGATTGGCAGGGATATTCAATGCCGTGAAGTTGTGGAAGTCGTCCTCGATTTCCGGTCCTTCGTGGACGCTGAAGCCGGCGGCGGCGAAGATTCGCTCGATCCTCTGCAGGGTTATGGTCACCGGGTGGAGGCCGCCCGGACGTTGCCCCCGGCCCGGCAACGAGACGTCAATGGCGCTTGCCTGAAGCTTGCCGGCCAGCGCGGTGTCTTCGAGCGACTCCCGCCGCGCATCCAGTGCCTCTGAGAGCGCGGCCTTGACCTCATTGATGACCTGGCCGCGCACCCGCCGCTGTTCGTCCGGGAGAGTGCCTAACTGCTTCAGAAGGGCCGTGATCTCGCCCTTCTTGCCGAGGTATTGCACCCGGATGGCGTCGAGTGCGGCCAGGT
>JBDSWH010000094.1:0-16144 GCA_039926785.1 Gammaproteobacteria bacterium | reverse complement strand
TACAGCCCGCTTTCGCCGGCCCAATCGAGGCTCGCCTGGAACGCGGGATCCAGTGCGGTCTGCGTGATGCCGCGAAAGTCGTAGTCCGAGGCGATGGTAAGGGTCGAGCTGATCTCGGCTTGGGCGGCGCCGGACGCTGCGGCCAGTGCCACGGCGCCCAGACCAGCCAGTCTCAATTGGATGGCGCGGTTCATTCTGACAGTCCCCCTGAGCAAGAAAGGCGTGGAAAGCGGGAGTATAAACGCCAAATCGAGGTCCGTTACGCCTACAGGCGGTCGCGCAGCGCAAACCAGAGCATGCCAAGCACTTGCCCCGGCCAGCGTAACAGGGTGCCACCCGGAAATGCTGGAGGCGGCAACCGGGCAAAGACGTCGAATCGCTCGGCCGTTCCGGCAATGGCCTCTGCCAGCAGCTGACCCGCGAGGGTCGCGGTGGACACGCCATGTCCCGAGTACCCCTGGGCGAAGTACACAGTTGGTGCAAGTCGTCCAACGTGGGGCAGCCGGTTCATGGTGATGGCCAGCGTTCCACCCCAGGCGTGGTCGATGGGTACCGCCGCGAGCTGCGGAAAGACGCGCAGCAGGGGTTGCCGGACGAAGTGCTTCAGGTCGGCAGGGTACCGCCGGCCATACGTCTCGCCACCACCAAAGAGGAGGCGCCCGTCCGGGGACAGGCGGAAGTAGTTCACGACGAACAGGGTGTCATGGACGCAGGCTGGATCGGCGATGAGACTTCGGGCCAGTGGTCCCAGTGGCGCCGTAGCCAGCAGGAAGTTGTTGATGGGCATGATCCGGTCGGCAATGCCCGGTTCAAGCGCGCCGAGGTAGCCGTTGCAGGCCAGGACGAGGAAACGCGCGCTGACTTCCCCCTGGCTCGTCCGGACGAGGACCGGACCCGAGCCTGAATGGCCCGTAACCAGCGACTGCTCATGGATGCGCACGCCGGCAGCGGTGGCGGCACGCGCCAGTCCCAGCGCGTAATTGAGCGGGTGAAGGTGCGCTGCGCCTGAGTCCATGACGCCACCGTGGTACACCGGGCTGTCCACGAGTTGCCGCAGCTCTTGCCTGCCAAGCACCCGCTGGTGCGGGTAGGCATAGTCCTGCTCGAGCTTGACCGCCCGATCGTGGAGGTCCTTCAAGTGATCCGGTTTCGCCGCGCAGAGGATCTGCCCGGGCGTGAGGTCACAGTCAATGGCGTGCCGGCTAATCAGCTCCCTGACCAGATCCCGCCCGGCAATGGCGAGCTGGAAGAGCTGGCGGGCGGTGTCCCGGCCGAAGCGGGCTTCCAGCTCGCCTTCATCGCGGCGCTGCCCGGTGCCCAGCTGTCCCCCATTGCGGCCCGACGCTCCCCAGCCGACACGGCGGCCCTCGAGCACCACCACCGAGTAGCCACGCTCGGCCAGGTGCAGGGCCGTGGACAGTCCCGTGTAGCCGGCACCAACCACGCAGACATCAGCGGTCGTGGGCCCGACGAGGGGTGGGTGTCGGGTCAGGCCACGCGCGGTGGCCAGGTACCAGGACGGCGCGTGGTCATCCATGGCTCCTAGGCGCGCGACTTGCCGGAGGCCTGGCCGGGGTTTTGGCCGGGCTTCTGGCCCAACGCCTTGCGGGTGAGGTCGAGGGCCTTCCATGCCTTCTCCACCAGTTCGTCCAGCTGGGCATCCGTGGTGATGAACGGCGGCGCAACGATCATGGTGTCACCGACGGCCCGCATTACCAGGCCCTGTTCGATGCAGTAGTCGCGGCAGCGTTCCCCGGCCTTCAGTTCCTTCGCGAATCGCTGCCGGCTGCCCTGGCGGGCCACCAGTTCCACACCGCCGATGAGGCCCGCCGACCGCACCTCACCGACGAGCGGGTGATCGGCAAGCTTCCTGAGGCGGCTGCTGAAGGCGGGGATGACGCGGTCCCGCACCTGGTCCACGAGTTTCTCATCCTGCATGACCTTGAGCGTGGCCCGGGCGACCGCGCAGGCGACGGGATGCCCGGAGTAGGTGAACCCGTGGTAGAACTCGCCGCCCTTGTCCACCAGCACGTCGCCAACCCGGTCGCCGACCAGCACGCCGCCGAGGGGCTGGTAGCCGGAGGTAACGCCCTTGGCGAAGGTGATCAGGTCAGGGCGGATGCCGTAGTGCTCGGACGCAAACCAGTGACCGAATCGCCCTACGCCCGTGATGACCTCGTCGGCGATCAGCAGGATGCCGTAGTGGTCGCAGATCTTCTGGATCTCGGGCCAGTAGGACTCGGGCGGGATGATCGCGCCACCGGCACCCTGGACAGGCTCCGCGATGAACGCCGCCACCTTGTCGACGCCAACCTCTTCGATGGTGGTGGCCAGCTGCTGAGCGGTCTGGCGGCCGAACTCGGCCGGATCGAGTTCGCCACCCAGGCCGAACCAGTAGGGCTGCTCAATGTGCAGGATTCCCGGGATGGGCAACCCGGCCTGGGCATGCATCCAGGGCATGCCACAGAGACTGGCGGCACCGATCGTGCTGCCGTGATAGCCGTTGCGCCGGGCGATGATGACCTGTTTCTCGGGTTTACCGAGCAGGGTCCAGTAGTACCGGACCATGCGGATGTTGGTGTCGTTGGCCTCGGACCCGGAATTCGTCAGGAATACCCGGTTAAAACCGGGCGGAGCCACGGCACATAGTTCACGCGCCAGGTCGATGGCCGGTGGGTGGGTGCACTGGAAGAAGCTGTTGTAGTAGGGAAGCTCGCGCAACTGGCGGCTCCCGGCCTCGGCCAGCTCGGCACGGCTGTATCCGAGGTTGACGCACCAGAGCCCGGACATGCCGTCCAGGATCTTCTGGCCGTTCTCCTCCCAGATGTACACACCCTCGGCCCGGGAGATGACCCGCGTGCCGCGTTGACCAAGCTGCCGGTGGTCCGTAAACGGGTGCAGGAAGTGCTGCCTGTCCTCTTCCTGCCATCTGGCCAGATTGTCGGTCATTGCAGTTGCCCTGCGGATTTCCGGGTTTCAGACGTTCAATAGCAGGAATTCGCGTTCCCAGGGAGATATGACCTCGAAATAGGCCTGGTATTCCTGGCGCTTCATCGCGCTGTAGATTTTCACAAACCGGTCGCCCAGCAACGCCCGAAGTCTTTCGCTGCGTTCCAGGCGATCGAGCGCGTCGGACAGGCTGCCCGGCAGCGCAAAGGGCCGCTTGTAGGCGTTGCCCTGCTCCGGAATGCCCGGCTGCAGTCCTTCCTCGATGCCCAGCAGGCCGCAGGCCAGTGACGCCGCTATGGCCAGGTAGGGATTCACGTCGGCGCCCGCGATGCGGTTCTCGATGCGTCGGTTGTCGGGGTCGGACTGCGGGACGCGTAATCCGACCGTACGATTGTCATAGCCCCATTCGAGGTTGATAGGCGCCGACATGTAGCGCGTGAACCGGCGGTAGGAGTTCACGTAGGGGGCGAGAAAGATAGTGGTTTCGGCGCCGTACTTCTGCAGCCCGCCGATGAAGTTCCTGAAAATTTCGCTTTCGCCACCGTCAGGATTGGAGAACGCGTTCCCCCCATCGCTGCGGCGGAGACTGATGTGCCAGTGCATCGAGCTGCCGGGCTCGTTTTCCATTGGCTTCGCCATGAAGGTTGCGTAGATCTCGTGACGCATTGCCGCTTCGCGAATGGTGCGCTTGAAGAGAAACATCTGGTCCGACAGCTCCACTGCGTCCCCGTGCTGGAAGTTGATTTCCAGCTGGGCGGTACCGCTTTCGTGGGCCAGGTTGTCGACGTGCAGCCGTTGCACCTCGCAGTAGTCGTAGATGTCCTCGATGAAGGGCTCGAACTCGTCCACGGCATCCATGCTGTACGGCTGGCGGACGGTCTCCTTGCGGCCAGAGCGGCCGATGGGCGGCTCCAGCGGGTAGTCCGGATCGGTATTGCGCTTGACGAGGTAGAACTCGATTTCCGGCGCCACGATGGGTATCAGGCCACGCTCGTGGAACATGCCCACGATCCGGCGCAGGACCTGCCGGGGTGCGATGTCGACCGGGTCGCCCTCCTGCGTGTAGCAATCATGGATGACACAACAGGTCGGTTCTTCGCCCCACGGCACGAGGCGCAGGGTGTCCAGATCAGGCTTGGCCACCATGTCCCGGTCGGCGGGGTTCATGACGCCCTCTTCCAGGTAGTCGTCGATGTACTCGCCGGTCACCGACTGGATGAAGACCGATTCGGGCAGACGCATGCCACCCTGCTCGGTGAATTTGCGCGCGGGCATGTACTTGCCCCGCGCCACACCCGCCATGTCGGCCACTACGGCCTCGACTTCGTCGATCTTGTTCTCGACGAGCCATTCGCGCAGCTGCTCTTCGGTCATGGAACTCATGCCCTGTAACTCCGACAGGCGTCGCCAAACGCCCGAAAAATCGCCATGGAAACTTCGCTTTCGCGCACCCGCCACTCGGGATGCCACTGCACGCCAAGCACGAACCCCCGGGCATCGGCCACCGTAACGGCCTCAATCAGGCCATCAGGTGCAGTGCCCTCCGCCACCAGCCCGGCGCCGAGTTGGTCGATGCCCTGTGAGTGCACGGAATTCACGGCGGCTGCATCCAGGCCGGTGATCCGCGCCAGCAACCCGCCGGGCCTGAACGTCACTTCGTGCGCGGGGGCGTACTGCACTTCGATCGGCTCACCCTTGTCTTCCCGATGGTTCAGCTTGCCGGGCACACTGTGGACTTCCTGATGGAGAGTGCCGCCATAGGCGACGTTGAGCTCCTGGAATCCCCGGCAGACCGCGAACAGGGGTATCCCCTGCCGGATTACCGCCGGAATGAGTTCGAACGCTGAATTGTCGCGCTCCGGATCGTGCAGCGTACCCGGCCGGCTGGCCGGCCCCTGGTAGCGGCGGGGCTCGACATTGGACGGCGAACCCGTAAGAAGCAGCCCGTCCAGGGACTCCAGCACGTCGAGGGGGTCGAAGGCATCATCCAGCGGCGGGCCCAGCACCGGCAGCCCCACGGGATAACCCCCCGCCCCGGCCACGATGGCCGTGAGGTACTTCTCGCCCTGCACCTGAAAGGCGTGATGCCCCAGTGTGCGCCGGTCCGAGATGACGCCGATGATGGGCCGGACTCTGCGCATGATCAGGCTACGGTGCCAGACAGGCTGCCCAGCCGCCAGACCCGCCGTGTAAAACCATCGGGTACCCACATCCGGCGCGGGTTGGCGACCGAAGCTCCTCACGTGCCGCGACATAAGATAAGGGCAACTAGCGGTCGCTGCACGGGTTGACTTGCGCGCCAATGCCCGTTCAGAGTGCCGCACACTTTTGCCCCCCGGCTCGGCCCAGTGACGACCGGGTGACGACTGGGTGACGACCGGGGCCATCACATGGAAGGAATCCCGTTGACTCAGGGACGCAATTATCGCATCGGACCGATCGAGTTTGCGCCCGGGATTTCCGGCACCAATGCGTGGACCTTCCTCTACATCAATTTCATGATCATGCCGGTCGTGAGCTTCCTCAGCATCTCCCAGCCGTACGTGCTGAGCGAAATCGTCGGCATACCCGCCGCAGACCAGGGTCGGATCACGAGCTACCTCATCACCATGCAGGAACTGGTCAGCCTGGTATTGATCGGCTTCGTCGGCGCCCTCTCCGACCGGTTCGGTCGGCGTCCCCTCTACGCGATGGGCGTTGTGTTGGCCGGCGTTGGATTTGCCCTTTACAGCACGGCGCACACCGAGCTGGATCTCTACCTGTATCGCTTTATCTATGCGTTGGGCGTGTCTTCGGCCGGCGTCATGATTGCGGTCACGGCCGCCGACTACCCAGCCGAAACGTCCCGCGGGAAGCTGGCCGGGACCACGGGTGTGCTGAATGGCCTTGGCGTCGGCATAGCGGCCGGCCTGATCCTGCCGGTACTTCCCAGCATCTTCCAGGCCCAGGGAGCGACTGCCGCAGACGCGGGTCGCTACATGCTTCTGGTGATGGCCGGGCTCGCCATCAGCACGGCCGTGATCATGCAGCTTGGCCTCCAGGGGGGCACGCCCACCGGACGCCGGCAGCGCGTATCCCTGCGGCAGGCCCTGACGACCGGGCTCGCGCAGGGACGGGCCAGCCCGCGCCTGGTGGTCTGCTATGCCGGCTCCTTCGTTGCCCGGGCCGATCTCACCCTGGTGGCCGTCTTCGTGGCCCTGTGGCTTCAACAGGTGGGAAGAAACGAGGGCCTCGACTCCGCGGCATCGCTCAAGCAAGCCGGAGCGATGATCGCCCTTATACAGTTGGCGTCGCTGCTCTGGGCACCCGTGGCCGGCATCTTCATCGACCGCTACAACCGCCTGGCCTGCGTTTGCGCCGCCCTGCTCATCGCGGGCGTGGGCTACGTCATGCTGGGCCTGCAGGAGCACCCTTTCGGGCCCTTGGGCTATATCGGTGCCGTGCTGGTGGGCATCGGGCAGATGAGCGTGATCCTGACGGTCACCGGACTCCTGGGGCAGGAGACACCAATCGACGTGCGCGGCTCGATTATCGGCTTTGCCGGATTGTGCGGCGCGGTCGGTATCCTCGCCACCAGCCTCGCCGGTGGTTACGTCTATAAGTGGATGATCTCGGGTCCGATCATCCTGACGGGCGTCGCGAATCTCGCGGTCTTCGCCCTCGCCATCTATATCTGGGTGAAGGATGGCCGGCCAATGCGCTTCGATCCGTCGCAAGCCCGCTCGGGTCAGTCCCTGGACTTCGGCCACTAGCCGGAAACTCGTGACCGGCTACATCGTTCGGCACTGGCGCGGCGAGCTGGGCCCAGCCGCTACCTGGTGGATCAATTGCGTGGGCCTTTCGGTCCTGCTGTGGGTGCTGGTGCCCCGAATCGCCGTGGCCGGCAATTTTGCCTTTGCCGATACGCTCGGCAAGTTTGGCGCAGCGATGGCCCTGCAATTTGCACAGATCGGCCTGGTTCCACTGTGGCAGCTCGTGGGGCTCTGGCGCTGCGGCGATCGGCGGGCGCGCGCTCCCGACCGGGGCGTGGCCGGCAGGCTCGTCCAGGTGACTGCTTTTCTGTTTACCGTCCTGATCACCATGCGCGGGCTCGTGTTCGGTGCGGAAGGGGTGATCGGGTCTCGCGTGGCGCTGGCTCTCGGGCCCTACCGCTACGTCGTGACTCTCCAGCAAAGCGGCCGCGAGATCGCCGTGACCGGCGGCCTTGGCTTCGGCGTCGCCAATGCCTTGGAAAAACTTCTCGTGGCCAACCCCGGTGTGCGGCGCATCCAACTCGACAGTGGCGGTGGCGCCTTGTCGGAGGGGACAAAGCTCCGGCAGATCATCCTGAAGCACGACCTGGACACCTACGCCGCGCGGGAGTGCTCAAGCGCGTGCGTGTCTGCTTTTGCCGGCGGCCGCTTCCGCTACTTGCAGCGCGGTGCGCGCATGGGTGTGCACCTGCCCCGCAACTGGGAGGTGCTTTCCTCTAATCCCGTTGCGGGCGCGTACCGCGCGGAACTCGCCTACCTGCGACAGCGCGGCCTCCCTGACTGGTTTCTCGACCGCTGGATTCGTACAGGACAGAAATTCTGGTACCCGACGGAGTTCCAGCTGGTCAGTTCGGGGCTCGTCACGTACCTGCGTGGCAAACCTCCCTCCCGCGCAACGCCGTAGCGTCCTGGCGCAGGCTCAATGCGCGTGGTCGTGCCCGCCATGATCGTGGCCATGGTCGTCACCGTGATCGTGGCCATGGTCGTGGGGTGGCGCGGGATTCTGCTGGGCACGCCCCGCTTCCAAGGGATCTATGCCCGAGGCCAGCGCGAGCCGGAGGAAGGCCAGCGCCGGCAGGTGCTTGCTGGCCTGGGCCTGCAGCTTCTCGGTGATGATCGCGGCCTCACGCACCAGCAACGAATCATCCACCACCACATCCGCCTCGGCGTACATGCGGTGACCAATCCACCGCGTCCGCACGTTCTGGATTCCCCGGACGCCGGGCACATGTTCGCCGGTGTGCCGAAGCAGTGCCGTGAACTCCGGTTCGACGCCGTCCAGCGCACGGGTGAACACGGCGCGCGCCGACTGCCAGACGATGCCGAAGATCAGTACCGTGATCAGGCCGCCGACGATCGGGTCGGCCAGCGGAAAGCCGAGCCACACTCCGAGCGCGCCGCCCACCACGGCGAGGCTCGTCAGGCCATCCACCCGGGCGTGATATCCATCGGCGATCAGGGCCGCACTGTTGATCTCGCGCCCGACACGGATGCGGAAGACGGCCACCGCCTCGTTGCCGGCGAAGCCGATGACACCCGCCGCGGCAACTGCGCCCAGAAACGTGATCTCCTGCGGATGCAGGAGCCGGTCGATGGTCTGGTAGCCCGCCACGAGCGCGCTGAAGAGGATCAAGGCAACGATGGTCATGCCGGCCAGGTCCTCGACGCGGCCCAGCCCGTAGGTGAACTGGTCGCTGGGCTTCCGTCGCGCAAATACAAAGGCGATCCACAGCGGGATGGCGGTGGCAGCATCCCCGACGTTGTGGATGGTGTCGGCCAGCAGAGCCACGCTGCCGGAAATCAGGACGATGAAGATCTGGAAAACTGCCGTGGTGGCCAGGATGATAAAAGACCACTTGATCGCCCAGATGCCCCGCTCGGTGGTGGCGATCGTCGGATCAATGACCCCGTGCGTGTGGGCGTGACCCCCCTCGTGACTATGGCTGTGGCCGGCCCCATGGCCCCTCTCGCCGAATCCCAGCCAGTCCAGCGTTTCGCGCAGGATTGCCATGCTAAAGGTAGCGGCTGATCTTCTTGAAGCCATCGATGGTGGCCCGCTGGTCCCGGCTTGTCGGACCAACTGCGACCTCGAGGCAGTGTTCGATGTGATCGTGAATCAGGGTCGACTTTGCCTCTTCAAGCGCCCGTATCACCGCGTGCAACTGTTGGGCAATGTCGGCGCAATCTCGGCTGGACTCGATCATCCCGCCAATCGTCTGGAGGTGGCCGGTGGCGCGGCGCAGCCGGTTCAGCACGTCCTTGTGAGTGCGATGGGTGGAGGCATCGTGGGCCGGCGCCTGGTCGCGTTGATGGTCGCGGGCATGGGCAGCAGCTTTGGCGGCAGGCATGCAGTGACCTCGGCAACATCAAGGAGGAGACATTCTTATCCCCTCCAGGGGGATAGGTCAAGGGTGCCGTCCTCGTACCGCAGGACCAATCGTCCGGTGCTGCTACCATCCCCCGCGCATGCTCCGCTTCAACCGCTACCAGTGGACTGTCCTCGCCGCCGCCTGGCTCGGGTGGGGCTTCGACGTTTTCGACGGACTGCTCTTCAATTACGTGGCTCCCAATGCAGTGCCCACCCTCCTGGGCCTGCCGCTGGGATCAGCGGCGGCCCGGTCCGCCACGCTGTACTGGACCGGCTTGCTGACCTCCCTGTTCCTCATCGGCTGGGCTGTGGGCGGCGTGATCTTCGGCCCCATCAGCGACCGGTTTGGTCGCCGACGGACACTGATGATCACCATGGTCCTCTACGCACTGGGCACGGCCGCCTGCGCGTTTGTCACTGATATCTGGCAACTGACGGCGTGCCGGCTGATAGCCAGCCTCGGGATCGGCGGCGAATGGGCAGCCGGCGCTGCGATGGTTGCCGAGGTGGTGGACGAGGATCACCGCGTGGAAGCCGGGGCCCTGCTCTATACCGCGGCACCCTTCGGACTCTTCCTGGCAACAGGCGTAAATGCCCTGATAGCGGGCAACCTCATGACGGGGAGCCCCGAGACCAGCTGGCGGTTTGTCCTGCTGTTTGGCCTGCTGCCAGCGGCCGTCGCCTTCCTGGTACGCCTTTTCATCAAGGAGCCGGAGCGCTGGCTTGCCGCAGCCAAGGCAGCACCCGCACCCCGGATCCGGGAACTCTTCAGTCCGGTCTTCTGGCCGCGGACGCGGAGCGCCCTGTTGATGACATTCGTTGCGCTGCTGACCTGGTGGAGCTGCAACGCCTTCATCCCGGTGGTGAGCGCCACACTAGGCCAGGCGGCAGCAGCGGCGGCAGGTCTCGACAAGTTGGCAACGAGCGCACTGGTCGAAAGCTGGAAAACGATCGCCACGACATCCTTCAACCTGGGCGGCCTGATCGGCACGCTGCTTACGATACCGATCGCGAAGCGCCTCGGACGCCGGCCCATGTTCGCCATCTACTTCGCCGTTGCCGCCCTGGCGCTGATGGCCACGTTTGGCCTGGACATTCCGAACGAGGCCAGGCTCTACATGTACTTTTTCATCGGCCTGAGTGTGTTCGGGGTCTTCGGCAGCTTCACCTACTACCTGCCCGAGCTGTTCCCAACGCGGCTACGGGCGACGGGATCCGGGTTCTGCTACAACATCGGCCGGGTGGTCGCGGCATCCGGACCCTTTGTGGTCGGCTCGGTGGCCGCAGCCGGGGCCGGGGCCCCCGCCGTCATCCTGAATGCCCTGTTCGCGGTGGCCTTCGTGCCGCTCGTTGGCCTCCTGTTCATTCCCTGGGTGATCGAGACCCGGGGGCAGACGCTGCCACCGTAGGCAACCGTTTTGTAACCGTTCCATAACTGACGGCGCTACCGGCTGCCCGCTATCCTTCCGGTCCCATGTCCATCACCCTCGATCAAGTCACCAAGCAGTATCAGGGTAACCCGGTCGTCAACGACGTGTCGCTGGCAGTTGCCGAGGGCGAGTTCTTCGTCCTCCTGGGCCCCAGCGGCAGTGGCAAGAGCACTCTGCTCCGCACCATCGCCGGCCTTACCGACGTGGATCACGGCCGGATCATGCTGTTTGGCCGGGATGTGACCCAGGTATCCGCGCGGGAGCGTGAGGTCGGGTTCGTCTTCCAGAACTACGCACTCTTCCGGCACATGACGGTGGGCGAGAACATCGAATTTGCGCTGCGTGTCCGCCGGGAGAAGTCCGCGGAACGCGTGCGACGCCGGAAGGAACTCCTCGAACTCATCGGTCTCGCTGACATGGACGACCGCCTGCCAACCCAGCTTTCAGGCGGGCAGCAGCAGCGCGTAGCCGTCGCGCGGGCCCTTGCGCACAAGCCGAAGGTATTGCTGCTCGATGAGCCCTTTGGAGCCCTGGATGCCAAGATCCGCGAGGAATTGCGCCGCACGATCCGCTCAGTGCAGCGCGAACTCAAGATCACCACGATCCTCGTTACCCACGATCAGGAAGAAGCATTCGCCCTCGGCGACAGGCTGGGCGTCATGAACCTCGGACGCCTGCTGGAATCCGGCCGACCCACGGAACTCTATAGCCGCCCCGCGACCCGGTTCGTCGCCACGTTTCTCGGGGCCGCAAACCTGCTGTTGCGGCGGGAGGCGCGGTCGGGCTCTGACACACCCATCGACCGGACGCCGACACCCGGCGAGCAGCCCCGTCGCGAGCAGGAAGTCGTGGCCATGCTTCGTCCCGAGGAAGCGGAATTGGCTCCCGACAGGGATTCCCTGGCGACAAGTTTCCTCGGCTACGGCCATGTGGAGGAAATACAGTTCACGGGCGCCCTCGAGCGGTTGCGCATCCGGATGGGAACGGAAGAGGCCGGCCGGAATGCCGAAGCCCGCTCCCGCGCCGTGGCGCCAGTGCTGATCGAGGTGACGCGCACTCAGCCGGAACAACGGACGTTTCCCCTCGCACCGGGTCAACGGGTGGCCATCGGCACACGGCGGATTCACGTACTCCCGACACCCTTGTCCAGTTTCACCGTGTGCGCCGAGACGCAGGACGCGGCCGATCGACTGCTGGCCAACCACTGGCTGGCCGAACTCGCCGCCCGCATGCAGACCCGCCTGACGGCCCAGATAGAGCCTGGCCTGGCATCGCCCGAACCGTCGCCCGGAGATGCGCCCGCCGGCGTTGCCGTCGTTGCCGCAGGACCTGGGTGCGCCGCGCGGGTGCGCCGCCTGCTCAACCGTGGGGTAACGCCCGTGCTCTGCATGCCGGAAGACGCCGAGCCCCCCGGCCGCGTGGTCGTGCATTTTGCCGGGCAGGTCGCCCGGCGGGCGACCTTGGCGATGACGGCCAGCCTGCTGCGGCACGTGCCGGCCGAAGCCGTCTTTCTCGGCATTCTCCCGAGCGGCAGTCCCGAGCGGACCCGCACAGCAGGCGTGAGGCAACTGCTTGACGTTCGCTCCGAGGCACAAGCGGGACACGGCCTCGACGTCCGGACGGAACTGCGGCTCGGCGACCGGATCGAGGAGCTGTTGCGGGAGCTTGGAAGCCAGCCGGGACAGATGCTGGTCCTGGGACTGCCCGACGCGGGCTCCCTGCCCGACAACTTCGAGGCACTCCTGACGCAGTCGCCCGGCTGGCCAGTCCTGCTGGCCTGAGACAGCCGCGGGCATCAGAAGGTGAACGGCTTTCGCCAACCCAGTGTGCTTCCCGGCTTCGGCCTGACGCTCGGCTTCGCCACCTTCTTCCTCAGCGCTGTCGTCCTGCTGCCACTCGCGGCCCTCATACTCAAGACTGCCAGCATGAGCTGGGCGGACTTCGTCAGGGTGGTACTTAGTCCCCGGGCCCTCGCCTCCTACCGCCTGTCCTTCAGTACGTCGCTGCTGGCCGCCCTGATAAACACGGTCTTTGGCTTCATCGTGGCGTGGACTCTGGTCCGCTACGAATTCCCCGGCCGCAAGATCCTGGACGCGATGATCGACATGCCCTTCGCACTGCCGACGGCCGTATCCGGCATCGCACTGACGGCCGTTTTTGCCCAGAATGGCTGGATAGGCCAGTACCTTGAGCCCCTGGGCATCAAGGTGGCCTACACCTGGATTGGCGTCACCGTGGCACTGATCCTGATCGGCCTGCCGTTCGTCGTGCGCTCCGTACAGCCCTCGCTTCTTGAGGTACAACGTGACCTTGAGGACGCCGCCGAAACCCTGGGCGCCACGCCCTTCTACATATTTCGCCGGATTATCTTCCCGACCGTCCTGCCGGCCTTGGCGTCCGGTTTCACGCTGGCCTTCGCCCGGGCAGTCGGCGAATACGGCTCCGTGATATTCATCTCAGGCAATCTGCCGATGAAGACCGAAATCACGCCACTGCTGATCGTCATCAAACTCGAGGAATTCGACTACAACGGCGCGGCGGCGCTGGGCTTTGTGATGCTCGCCATGTCGTTCGTGATGCTGCTCTCGATCAACCTCGTGCAGGCCTGGGGCCGCCGCCAGCTAGTCGCGGCACATCGCTGATGGTCGGCATCGCCGCAACAAGCTCCGCCGAGGTCGCCCGGAGACCAGGCCGGGGAACCGTTTCTGCACTGCTGATCCGCTGGCTGTTCATCGGCCTCTCCCTTGGCTTCCTCGCCTCCGTGTTGCTGGCCCCACTGGCCGCCGTATTTGCCACGGCACTGAGCCAGGGCATCGGTGCCTACCTGACAAGTTTCGCGGATCCCGACACCGGAGCCGCCATCCGGCTGACGCTCCTGACCGCGGCGATCGTCGTGCCCCTCAACACCATCTTCGGTATCTGCGCAGCCTGGGCCATCGCCAAGTTCGAGTTCCGCGGCAAGGCAGTCCTGATGACGTTCATCGATCTGCCCTTTGCCGTGTCGCCCATCATTTCCGGCCTGGTCTACGTCCTGCTCTTCGGCGCCCAGGGATGGTTCGGCATCTGGCTCCAGGAGCACAATATCGAGGTAATCTTTGCGCTTCCAGGAATCATCCTGGCAACGCTCTTCGTCACGTTCCCTTACGTGGCCCGCGAGCTCATTCCGCTGATGGAGCAACTCGGGAACGACGAGGAGGAGGCCGCCATTACTCTGGGTGCCAGCGGCCTGATGACCTTCGTGCGCGTCACGCTGCCGAAGGTCCGCTGGGGTCTCATCTACGGGGTAATCCTCTGTAACGCCAGGGCCATGGGTGAGTTTGGCGCCGTGTCGGTCGTCTCGGGACATATCCGGGGCCTGACCACGACAATGCCCTTGCATATCGAGATTCTCTACAACGAGTATGCGTTCGTGGGCGCGTTCGCGGTGGCCTCGCTGCTGACGCTCCTGGCCGTGGTGACGCTGATCGTCAAGAGCCTGATCGAGTGGCAGGCCAGCAGGGGAACCGGAAGCTGAACGATGGCCGATTGGCAGAAAATATTTCGCCTGGTCCCGGGGCCGGGACGCCTCAACCCCAGCCGGATCACCCTGGGCGCGCTTCTGGCGGGCATCAACGTCCTGCTGGTCATCCTGGTGATCGGGGGCATCAGCTGGGTGGCGGTCGACCTGCTCGGTGAACTCGCCGACGATCAGGGTCTGGCCCGCGTGCAGGTGGCCGGCTCTTCGGTACGCGAGGACATCCGGGAGATCGCTGACGAAACCGTGTTGGCAACCCAGGCAATGGCAGAACGCCCGACTTTGCAGCGGTTGTGGCGCGAGCAGAGAGTCCGGTCCCTCGAGGCATATCTGAAGCGGGTCTGCCAGATTGGCGGCATCACCGGGTGCGCGCTGACGGCCCCTGGCACCACGCCAATCCTCGCCGGCCGGGTCCTGCCCTGGGACGAGATCCTGTCCGCGAGCGCCGAACAGGGCGAACGCCTGCTCGTCGCGCCCGCCGCCACGGGCGATCCGCTTCTCGGCGCCGTCGCTACGATCCCCGCCGGTTCTTCGGACGCGCCTGCCGCGCGACTGATCGTGATGCGCGCCCTCGACGCGGAAACCGCAGCGAAACTGTCTAAGCGCGCTGGCATGGCGGTTCGCCTGCTCAACTACAACAGCTTTGCAGATGAGGAAGCGGACAACTTCACTCCGCTGCACACGGTCGCGCTCGGCAATGGTCGCCTCACCGCGGAACGGCTGGACGAGCCGGAAATTTACGCCTCCAGCTACCCCTTGTTTGCCTCTACGGGAGAGCCCGTCGGCCTGATCGAAACCCGCCTGCCGGTGAGCATCGTCGAATCGTCCGTCGATGCCCTCATTCGCCAACTGGCGCTGGTGGCTGTGCTGTTCGGCATTCTGGCCGGCGTGGCCGGCATCGTGCTTGGCCGGTGGGTGGCGAGTCCGGTCCGGGACCTGACAGCGGCCGCGACGCGCCTCGGACAGGGCGACTTCTCGACCTCGATCCCGGCAGGTGGCGCGACGGAAGTCGGGACGCTCGCCCGCACGATGGAAGACATGCGCCGCAGCCTCGTTGACCTCACGGGCACGCTACGCAGCAGGGAAGCCGAGGCCCAGGCGGTGCTCGATGGAATAGTCGAGGGTGTCTATGCCGTGGACCGTGAGCGCCGGATCCGGTACCTGAATCCGCGGGCTGCGGAACTATTGGGTATCACGGCGACGGCTGCCGTCGGCAAGTTTTGCGGCGATGTGCTGAAGCCGCGTGGCGAAGGCGGCGTGCGCCCCTGCGAAACAGATTGCCCCATCACGCGGGCCCGCACGGCGGGTTCGGCGCAGGCAACGGAGCGGCTGGCGCCGGGCTCCGGACCGTCCCGCACCACCGTCATCACGAGTTCAGCGATGGTGGACGACCTGCAGGTCCAGGTCATACGGGACGAGACTGAACTCGAAGGCGTGCGACGGGCACGCGACTCAATTCTGGCCAACATCTCGCACGAGTTCCGGACCCCGCTGGCCGCCCAGCTGGCATCCATCGAGCTGCTGCGCGAGGGACTGGATAGCCTGGAGCCAAAGGCGCGCCGGGACCTGGTCCTCTCCCTCGAGCGGGGCACTGTCCGCCTGACACGCCTCATCGATAATCTGCTCGAAAGCGTGCGCATCGAGTCCGGCCAGCTGGGACTGCGTCGCCAGGTGGTCACCATCGACGACGTCGTCGACCAGGCCCGTGGTCTGATCGAAGCTTTGCTGATCCAGCGCCGCCAGTCGATCCAGGTCGATTTACCGGAGTCGCTGCCAGCCATCGACGGCGACAGTCCGCGCCTGACCCAGGTTTTTGTGAACCTGCTGGCCAATG
This sequence comes from Gammaproteobacteria bacterium, assembly GCA_039926785.1. Taxonomy (GTDB): domain Bacteria; phylum Pseudomonadota; class Gammaproteobacteria; order Steroidobacterales; genus SHZI01. The sequence continues at coordinate 297 of JBDSWH010000094.1, read as the reverse complement.
CCAGCAAGTTTGCGCCGGTAGGTTCGATCATCCGCGTGGGCGGGAGGGGCCAGGGCAATCAGGTGGAGGCGTGGGTCGAGGACGAGGGTGCAGGCGTACCGGACCTGGCCGACAGCTCGATTTTCGACCGTTTCTACCGGGGCAAGGATGAGGAACCCGAACCGACAGGACTCGGCCTTGGTCTCTGGATCGTGAAGTCGATCGTCGAGAGGCATGGGGGCCAGGTCAGCGCCGGCCGCACCACCGAGGGCCGCACCCGCTTCAGCGTGCTGCTGCCCGTGGTGCGGGCTGAGTGAA
>JBDSWH010000093.1:0-4626 GCA_039926785.1 Gammaproteobacteria bacterium | reverse complement strand
ATCGGCGGCGCATCGCTGCAGGCCGACGAATTTGTGAGTATTTGTAAGGCGGCGACAGGCTGATGACTACGCTTCACACTGTTATTCTGGTCGTTCACGTGCTGATTGGGGCCATGATCGTAGCCCTGGTGCTGCTCCAGCGCGGCAAGGGCGCGGATGCTGGCGCTGCTTTCGGGGCTGGCGCGTCTGGCACCGTCTTCGGTGCGCGGGGGTCGGCGAATTTCCTGTCCCGATCTACCGCGGTGCTCGCCCTGCTATTTTTCTGTACGAGCCTGACACTGGCGTACCTGGGTACCCAGCGCCGCGCACCGGCCAGCTTGCTGGATGCGGCGGTGCCGACCGAGACCGCACCGGTGGTCACCCCGTCAGTTGGCCCGACGGCACCGGTCCCCGCTGGCGACCTGCCCGCGCTACCCGCCGCGGCGCCGGTTGCGCCTGTGGCGCCGAATGACGGGAGCAAGCCGGGCGGGTGACGGGCCGCGAGAATTGCAATTGCCGACGTGGTGGAATTGGTAGACACACCGTCTTGAGGGGGCGGCGGCGCAAGCCGTGTGAGTTCGAGTCTCACCGTCGGCACCAGGTTACGGAATCCCGGTCTACTCGGGCATGGATATTGGAGTGACAGTGCTGACCAACTACGTACCCGTGCTGGTCTATCTGTGCGTTGCCTCAGGGATAGGCCTGATCCTGCTGGGGCTCGGCTTCCTCATTGGCCGTGGCCAGAAGTACCCGGAAAAACTGTCGGCCTACGAATGCGGCTTCGAACCCTTCGAAGACAGCCGCATGAAATTCGACGTGCGCTATTACCTTGTGGCGATCCTGTTCATTGTCTTTGACCTGGAGATCGCCTTCCTGTTTCCCTGGGCCGTGACGCTCGACGAGACAGGCTTGGTCGGTATCCTGGCAATGGGTGTCTTCCTGGCCGTCCTGGTCGTCGGCTTCATGTACGAATGGAAGAAGGGAGCCCTGGAATGGGATTAGATCCTGTAACTCTGATGGGGACCGGCCCGATGTCGGCGCTGGGCGAGCCCGATCCGGACATCCTCCAGCAGCGCGGGTTTGTCGTCACGAAACTCGACAACCTGATCAACTGGGCGCGCACCGGCTCGCTCTGGCCCATGACCTTCGGACTGGCCTGCTGTGCGGTCGAGATGATGCATGCGGGCGCTGCCCGGTACGACCTGGACCGGTTCGGGGTCATCTTTCGCCCCAGCCCCCGCCAGTCTGACGTCATGATCGTCGCCGGCACCCTGACCAACAAGATGGCCCCCGCACTTCGCAAGGTCTATGACCAGATGGCGGAGCCCCGCTGGGTCATCTCCATGGGCTCCTGCGCCAATGGGGGCGGTTACTACCACTATTCGTATGCCGTCGTGCGCGGTTGCGACCGTATCGTCCCCGTCGATGTCTACGTCCCGGGTTGCCCGCCAACGGCCGAGGCGCTGCTGTACGGAATCATCCAGCTGCAGAACAAGATCCGTCGCACCAATACGATCGCCCGATGACCTCCCGGCAGACCAGTCCGCGCCAGGACGCCCTAGCAGCCCGGCTGGCCGAGCGCTTCGGCGCCACGCTTCGCCGGATCGAATCCCGCTGCGCGGAGGTGGGCTATGAGGTGTCCCCTGGCGACCTCATCGACATTGCGAAAGCACTGCGCGACGAATTCAGTTTCGAAATACTGGTGGATCTCTGTGGCGTCGACTACCTCAGTTATGGTCGCGACGAATGGGACACCCAGGACGCCACCAGCGTCGGATTCAGCCGGGCGGCGGAGCAAAGCACGATCCTTGCCGATCCGGGCCAGCAGTTCGATCCGCGCCGCTTTGCGGTCGTTTACCACCTGTTGTCGGTAAGCAGTAATTCCCGCCTGCGGCTGACCGTGTACACGGGCGCCGACAATCCCCCGGTCATTCCCTCCATTATTCCGGTCTGGGCGTCCGCCAACTGGTACGAGCGGGAAGCCTTCGATCTCTTCGGCATCCTCTTCGACGGCCACCCCGATCTTCGCCGGCTTCTGACCGACTACGGCTTCATCGGGCATCCGTTCCGCAAGGACTTTCCCCTGTCCGGCAATCTGGAGGTTCGCTACGATCCTGAGCAGGGTCGGGTGATCTACCAACCCGTCACGATCGAGCCCCGCACGCTGGTTCCCCGCGTGATCCGCGATGACAACCGCTACTCGCCGGACCTCAAGGACGGGCATGGCTGAGTTTCAAAATTTCACGTTGAATTTCGGCCCGCAGCACCCAGCTGCACACGGCGTGCTGCGTCTCGTGCTGGAGATGGACGGCGAGACCGTCCAGAAAGCCGACCCGCACATCGGCCTGCTGCACCGGGGCACCGAAAAGCTGGCTGAGAGCAAGCCGTACAACCAGAGCATTGGTTACATGGACCGGCTCGACTACGTGTCGATGATGTGCAACGAGCACGGCTACGTGCTGGCCATCGAGAAACTGCTGGGCATCGAGGTGCCGAAGCGCGCCCAGTACATCCGGGTGATGTTTGATGAGGTCACCCGCATTCTGAATCACCTCATGTGGCTTGGCGCCCACGGACTCGATATCGGCGCCATGACCGTATTCCTGTACTGCTTCCGCGAACGCGAAGACCTGATGGACTGTTACGAGGCGGTGTCGGGAACCCGCATGCACGCGACCTACTATCGCCCCGGTGGCGTCTACCGGGACCTCCCCGCGAAGATGCCTCGGTTCCAGGCTTCGGACTACCGGTCGGGGAAGGATATCGACCGCCTGAACAGGGCACGGGACGGTTCCCTGCTCGACTTCCTTCAGGACTTTACCTATCGCTTTCCGAAGTGCGTGGACGACTACGAAACCCTGCTGACTGATAACCGCATCTGGAAGCAGCGGACCGTCAACATCGGCGTGGTCAGTCCGGAGAGGGCCATGCAACTCGGCTTTACCGGCCCCATGCTGCGCGGCTCCGGGGTGGCCTGGGACCTGCGCAAGAAGCAGCCATACGAAGTCTACGCCGGCCTCGATTTCGATATCCCGATTGGGGTAAACGGCGACTGCTACGACCGTTATCTCGTGCGTGTGGAAGAATTGCGCCAGTCGAACCGCATTGTCCGGCAGTGCATCGACTGGCTCCGGCAGAATCCGGGTCCCGTGATGATCGATGACCGGAAGTTTGCACCACCCAGCCGGGAAGAGATGAAGGACGACATGGAGTCGCTCATTCACCATTTCAAACTCTTCACCGAGGGGTATTCGGTGCCGCCCGGCGAAGCCTACGCGGCGGTGGAGCACCCCAAGGGCGAATTCGGCGTGTACCTGGTTTCCGACGGCGCCAACAAGCCCTACCGGCTCAAGGTCCGTGCTCCCGGTTTCGCCCACCTGTCCGCAATGGCGGAGATGGTCGAGGGACACATGCTGGCGGACGTCGTGGCGGTGATTGGCACCCAGGACATCGTCTTCGGGGAGATCGATCGCTGATGGAAGCACTACAGAACACGTCCCTGTCACCGCACCTGCGGGCTGAAATCGACCGGTGGGTGGCCCGTTTCCCCGCGGGACGGCAGCGTTCCGCGGTGCTTGCGGCGCTGCACGCGGCCCAGCACGAGAACCATGGTTTCCTGACCCGCGAACTGATGGAGGGCGTGGCCGGCTACCTGGGCCTGCCGGCGATCCAGGTGTTCGAAGTCGCGTCCTTCTACTCGATGTTCGAAACAAAGCCCGTAGGCCGCCATAGCATCTCCGTCTGCACCAATATTTCCTGCCTGCTGGGCGGAGGCGAGAAGATCCTCGCCCACGTCGAGAGGCGGCTGGGCATCCGCGTGGGGGAGAGCACGCCCGACGGCCGCTTCTACCTGAAGAATGAAGAAGAGTGCCTCGCCGCCTGCTGTGGGGCGCCCATGATGATGGTCGACCACAAGTACTACGAAAATCTGACGCCGGCCCGCGTGGACGAGATTCTCGACGGCGTCGCCAGCGGGGCGGACGAGTCGGAGGATCATCCCCATGGCTGACCCGCGCCAGTACGAGCAGAACCTGGTGTGCTTCGAGACGCTGGGCATGGAACGTCCGGCAAGCCTGGCAACCTACCGGGCGACCGGCGGTTACGAGGTGTGGGAGACGATTCTGGCGGGCGGGATGACGCGGGAGCAGGTGATTGACGGCGTGAAGGCCTCCGGCCTGCGCGGTCGTGGCGGCGCCGGGTTCCCGACCGGCGTGAAGTGGAGCTTCATGCCGAAGGACGCTCCGGGACAGAAGTATGTCGTGTGCAATTCCGACGAGAGCGAGCCCGGCACGTGCCATGACCGGGAGATCCTCCGCTACAACCCGCACTCCGTGATCGAGGGAATGGCCATCGGCGGTTTCGCCATGGGAGCCACCGTCGGCTACAACTACATCCGGGGCGAATTCCTCCATGAGCCCGTGCCGGTCTTCGAGGCCGCGCTCCAGGAGGCCCACGCCGCCGGGCTGCTTGGCCGCAACATCCGCGGGTCCGGCATCGACTTTGATCTGCACACCTTTGTGGGCGCAGGCGCCTACATCTGCGGCGAGGAGACCGGACTCCTGGAGTCCCTGGAGGGCAAGCCCGGCAAGCCCCGGTTCAAGCCGCCGTTTCCAGCAGCCTTTGGGCTCTACGGCCGTCCCACGACGA
>JBDSWH010000092.1:0-3721 GCA_039926785.1 Gammaproteobacteria bacterium | reverse complement strand
GTGCACTGAAGTGCACTGCCAATTTAGGCATGTCCCCAAACCTCCGGTAGGTGGTCGCCGCGCCATTCCCGGGCCGTCTGCCGTTCCGGTCGGCGGGCCGGTCCCCCACAATGATCCCTGATTTAGCTTGAGTTTCCCTCCATGACGGCCAAATTTGGCGATCGCTTGATGTACATCGGCGGGCAGTTCGTGCCCGGCAGCAGTGGCCAGTGGGTCGAGTCCGTCAATCCGGGCACTGAAGAAGTCCACGGACGCGTCCCCGTCGGCACTGTCGAGGACGTCAACGCGGCCGTTGTGGCGGCCGAAGAGGCCCAGCCGGCCTGGGCGGATCTGTCCATCTGGGAGCGGCGTGACCTGCTCCGCAAGCTAGGGACGGCCATGCGGGCCCGCGCGGCCGAGATCGTGCCCCTCGAGGCGGCCGATACCGGCAACACGATCGCCAGCCTGGGCCGCGACGTGGAAGTGGCGGCGAACTACCTCGACCTCTTCTCCGGCTATGGCACGGAGATGAAGGGCGACAGCGTCCCGGCGTCCAAGGACGGTATTCACTTTTCGATTCGCGAGCCCTACGGCGTGGTGGCCCGCATCGTGCCGTTCAACCACCCGTTCCTGTTCGCGGCCGCGCACCTGGCGGCGCCGCTGATGGCGGGCAACACGGTGATCGTGAAGACGCCGGAAACCAGTCCGTTGTCCGGCACGCTGATGGGCGAGATCTGCCGGGACGTGTTGCCACCCGGGACGGTGAACATCGTGCACGGCCCCGGCCTCCCCACCGGTGACGCCCTCGTGCGCCACCCGAGGATCTGGCGCATCGGCTTCACCGGGTCGGTGCAGACCGGCCTTGCCATCCAGCGCTCCGCGGCCGAGGTGGCGGTCAAGCACATCTCGCTTGAGCTCGGCGGCAAGAACCCGATGATCGTGTGCGCCGACGCCGATCCCGCCACGGTCGCCAAGGCCGCCGTGGGTGGCATGAACTTCGCCTGGGCGGGGCAGTCCTGCGGTTCCAATAGCCGGTTATTGGTGCACGAGTCGCTCTACGACGAAGTTGTCGAGCGGGTTGTCGCCCAGGTGTCCGCGATCAAGGTTGGCGATGCCCTGGACCACTCGTCCCAGATGGGACCGGTGAATTCGGCCGGTCACTACCAGCGCGTGCTGTCCTTCGTCGAATCCGCCCGGCAGGACGGCGCGAAGTTGCTCACGGGCGGTGAACGCCCGGCGGGTGAGGCATTTCGCCGCGGCTACTGGCTGCGACCGACCGTGTATGGTGACGTGACGATGGATATGCGCGTGGCCCGCGAGGAAATCTTTGGGCCCATCCTGTCCATCCTGAAGTGGAAGACGGAGGACGAAGCGATCGCGATGGCCAACGCCACTGAATACGGGCTGGCTTCGGGTGTCTGGACCCACGACCTGAAGGCCGCCATGACCTTTGCCCGCAGGCTCCAGTCCGGCTTCGTCTGGATCAACACCACCGCCCGGCATTTTGTGGGCACGCCCTTTGGCGGCTGGAAGAACAGCGGCCTCGGGCGTGAGGAGTGCCTGGAAGAGCTGCTGAGCTACACGCACAACAAGGCGATTCACATCTTCACTTGAGGTCGCCCTGCACAGCGGGGGCCTGAGGACACCCGCTTATGGCAGGCTCCCCCGATATTGCCCCGGCGAAACCGCCGTTTAGACGATTCTGGTTCGTCGATCTCGCGCCCGGTGTCACCCACTTCAACATGTGGGTATTCCTCTACGCGTCCTACGCCACCATCGGGCTCCTCACGTTCATCGCGGTTGGCACGCCCTACGTCCTGTCGGCGCATCTGGGTATCCCGCTGGCCGAGCAGGGGCGCGTCACTGGCGATCTCACCTTCTGGAACGAGATCGCCCTGCTCGCAGTGTTCGGACCGGTGGGTGTGTTGGCGGATCGCATCGGCCGGCGCGAGGTTTTTGCGTTGGGTCTGCTGATCATGGGGATCGCCTACGGGCTCTACCCGTTCGCGTCGTCCCTGGGTGAACTCACGGCTTACCGGATGATCTATGCCGTCGGCATCGCTGCCGCCACAGGCATGCTCGGCACGCTCATTGCGGATTACCCGCAGAGCCAGTCTCGGGGCAAGATAGTGGCCCTTGGCGGAACCCTGAACGGCCTCGGTGTCGTCAGCGTCACGGTCGGCCTCGGGGGGATGATGAAGGCGTTCGTCTCCGGCGGTGCGGACGCGGAAACCGCGGGGGAGTACGCCCACCTGATCGTCGCGGCGCTGTGCATCTTCTCCGCCATCATCATCCAGATTGGTGTACGGCCCGGGACGCCCGTGGCCCGCGAGGAGCGGCCGCCGGTCGGCGAACTGATTCGCAGCGCCTTCCTCGAGGCCCGCAATCCGCGCATTGCCCTGGCCTACGCCTGCGCATTCGTCGCCCGGGCCGATCTGGTCATACTCGGAACGTTCAGCATTCTCTGGGGCGCCAAGGTAGCGCAGGAATCGGGACTGGATGCGGCGTCGGGCGTGGCTGCCGGTCGACTTACCTTCGGCATGGCAAGCGTCGCGGCGCTGCTGTGGCTGCCGCTCATGGGCTTTGTACTGGACCGCATCAATCGAGTCACCGGCACTGCCATCTGCATGACATTGACGTCCCTTGGCTTCCTGTCGACGCTGTTGATGGACAATCCCATCGCGCCGGAGAGCCGCGTCCTCTGGGCCCTGGTCGGCATCGGCAATATCAGCGCGTTCGCTGCCGCCACGACACTGGTGAGCGCCGAAGCCCCCACCGCCAAGCGCGGCGTGGTGGTCGGCATGTTCAACATGATGGGTGTGATCGGTATCCTGATCTCAAGCGGCATCGGGGGCCGGCTGTTCGATTCCGTCAGCCCCGCGGCGCCGTTTGTGCTTATCGGCGGCCTGTCTGCGCTGGTGGTGGTTTTTGCGCTCGTCGTGCGCGTGATCGCGCCGGGACCGATGAACACCGGTGGTGGTTTCATGGGCGGGCACTGATGGGTCGGGTAGCGTCACTCGTTGCCACCGCTGCCCTGAGCCTGATGGCTCTCGGCGCCGGAGCTGCCGAGTCACCCTACAGGCCCGGCAGGGGTCCGTTTCCGGTCCGGATCGACGACTCCGTCAGCCTCGACGTGCGGCCCGACGGTCCGGCCATGGCAGTACGCGTGGTGTACCCCGACGGCCCGGGTCCCTGGCCTGTGATCATCTTCTCCCACGGCATGTTCGCGTCGAACCAGAAGTACATGCCGCTTCTGGAGCAGTGGGCAGCGCGTGGCTACGCGGTCGTCGCGCCCAACCACCGGGACGCAAACGGCGGCTTCGCCCCGCGCGGGAACGAGGATGTGGAACAGCTGGCTGTCACGCGTGTGCTCGACCTGACACTCCTGATGGATGCCGTGCCGGACCTGGAAAAGGCTATACCGGCACTCCGGGGCAAGCTGCGGCCGCCGCCCTACGTGGGTGCGGGGCACTCGATGGGGACTTACACGGCGATGCTGGAGGCGGGGCTGCGACTGCGCAATCCGCAGAACGGCGCCGTCACACAGCACATGGACCCGCGCATCGGCGCCGTCGTCATGTCGAGCGATCCGGGCAAGATGGCCCTGATGCCCGGTGACCTCTGGCAGGGCGTGGATGTGCCGACCTTCATGGCTACGGGGACTGAAGACTACGGAGTCGCCGGCAAGGGCCGGAAGGCGACGGACTACACGGCGGACTTCCTGAGCGGCGCTGCCGCGGCT
>JBDSWH010000091.1:0-2773 GCA_039926785.1 Gammaproteobacteria bacterium | reverse complement strand
TGGCCGCCGTGCGCGCCGTGCACCTGCACAGCGCCTACATGGATATCCGGTTCGTGGGTTTCGAGGAGCTGGCGCCGGGCATGGTGCTGGACGAGGATGTCGTCACCGACACCGGGGACACACTGATGTTCCGTGGCGAAGAGGTCACGCGCACCCTGCTTGAGCAGCTGCGCCCCGGGCCCCGCGCCGCTGCCGACGGCAACAACACTTTGATTTCCCAGAAGCTGCGGGTGCTGATTCCCGCCTGAGTCGCCGCTAGGCAGTCGACGCATCCCGCTCGGTGGACGCGCCGTCCCCCACGATGCCAAGGGGTAGGCGGACAGTGAAGCAGGTGCCCCGGCCCGGCTCCGTGTCGATCGCGATGGACCCGCGGTGTTTCTTCACGACGCTATGGGCAATCGCGAGACCCTGGCCCGTGCCCTGGCCCACCGCCTTGGTTGTGAAGAAGGGATCGAAGGCCCGGGCACGAACGTCCTCCGCCATCCCGGAGCCGTTGTCGGTGACGCGGATCTCGGCAAAGTCCCCGGCCCGGCGCGTGGCCACGACGATCCTGCCCGGCCGTTCCGCACCGCAGGCCTCGATGGCGTGAACCGCGTTCACCAGCATGTTGACGATCACCTGGTTGATACCGCCGGCCAGGCAGGGAACCAGGGGCAGCCGGGGATCCAGTTCCATGCTCACCTCGGCGACGCCCTGCCATTCGCCGCCAGCAAAACGGATGGCGCTCTCGACCACCCGGTTGAGATCGACAGGCGAGAGGTTTCGGGCGGGATGGGTCAGCTCCCGCATCGACTTAACGATCTCGCCCACGCGCTCAATGCCCTCAAGGGACTGGCGGATGGCCACCGGTACTTCGGCTTTGAGGTATTCCACGTCGGCAGCGCCCAGAACCCGGGCCAGGTCGGCCGTCGGGATAGAGCCGTTCTTGGTGCCCCGGACCATCGTCGCGATCTCGCCCAGCAACGACGTCACGCTGGTGAATGCATCCCTCAGGAAACGAATGTTGCCACCCACGTACTGGGTCGGCGTATTGATCTCGTGGGCAACACCGGCCGCCAGCTGGCCCACGGCCTCCAGCTTTTGCGCCTGCGCAAGCTGCTCCTCCAGCCGGAGACTCTCGGTCATGTCGTGGAGGATGACCACGTAGCTGCTGGGTGCCGAGCCTTCCGTGAAGACGGGTGACACCACGGCATCCTCGGTGACGATCCGGCCGCTGTTCAATTCGGTCGTGATGCGGCCATGCCACGTCTTCCCCAACGCCACGGTCCGCCACATGTCGCCGTAAAGGCGCGGGTCGTCGCGGCCCCTGATCACCTCAGCGGGCGCCTTGCCTACAAGATCGGTGCTACGGATGCCGCGACTGCGTTCATAGGCCGGATTGACATACTGGATGCGACCCTCGGCATTGAGCATCGCAATGCACTCGGCCGTACTGCCCACGACGGCCGACAGGTTGCGCAGTTCGGCCTCCGTGTGGCGCCGCGCCGTGATATCCCGCATTACCGCGACGAAGCTGATGACCTGGTCAGCCGCATCCTTGATGGGCGCCACGGTCACCTCCTCGTAGCGGATGATTCCGTTGCTCATCCGGGTCTCCAGCATGCCGGACCAGGTCACGCCGGACGTCACGGACTGCCATAATTCCTTGTACGTGGCATCCGCGCTGTGCCCGTGGGCTGGCGCCCGCCCGATGACGTCTTCCAGCCGCAACCCGGTCTGGTGCTCGTACTGGGGATTCACATACTCAATATGTCCGTCAGGACCCAGGATCGCGATGGCATCGCCCGCGTGCTCCACGGCGGCGGCTAGTCGCTCGAGCCGCTGCTGGTCCACGTCGCGCGCGGCGATCAAGTCGGAGAAACGTCGTGCCAGCACGCCAATCTCGTCGTTACGGTGGATGCCGGGGGTGGGCCGCAATTCCCCGGTCTCCCGCAGCGCCAGCATGTGTGCCGCCAGCCGGTGGAGCGGCTCGGACACGAGGTGCCGTACCAGACTGATCAGGATCAGGATCATCAGGGCTGCCGTCACCAGCACGGCGAAGAGCAGCAACTTGGCCGTGGCGCGTCCCGTGGCCACGATGGAACGCGGCGTGCGGGTCTCGAGCATGAAGGCGGGCTTGCCGGCGAGATCGCGAAAGAGCTTGAAATCCGACATGTCCTCCTCGCGGGTAACGAGCAGGGTGCCATCCGCGGCGGCGGTGAGCGCCTTGGCGAGGGAATGAAGGTCCGTTGAAAGCGGCAACGGGCCACTGCCGTGGGGTACGACGGTGGACGCCAGGATGCTCAATTCGGTCGAAAGTTCCTCCGGGTGGAGAAAGCGCCCCATCACGAGGGTCCCCGCCGCCCCGCCCGTGCCATCGGTGCGCGAAATTGCGCGCAGGGCCAGGGCCATCGGGCCTCGCGGGGTATCCAGCAGTCCGCCGATCGCCTCGCGACTGCCGGTGGCCGGCAGCAGCGACGCCCCCCCCGCGTGGGTCGCGCCGCCGGCAAGCGACCGGCCGTCGAGCAGCGCGGCCAGCGCCGCGGCACCTTCGGAATCGTTGCCACCCGTCACGCCGGAATCCTCCGGCCGCAGCCTCCCATAGGACAGTCGGCCGTCGGGCGTAATCAGCAGTAGTACATCGACGTCCACGCGGTCAAGGATCCGATTGCCCAGGTAGTCGGCGGCGAAGCGTGGATCCCGGCCCTGCACATAATCATAGAGGCCGTTCCGCTGGGCCGAGTCAGTCACTGCTGCCTTCAGAAGGCTCACCTCCGAGGCAATCACCCGGTCC
>JBDSWH010000090.1:0-3096 GCA_039926785.1 Gammaproteobacteria bacterium | reverse complement strand
GAGTTCCTGGAACTGGCAGGCGAGGATCTTGCCCAGCATGCGAAAGTCCCGGGTCAGCGCCTGCGCCCGGTCCAGAGTCCGGTTGGCCACCATGATGTCCCGGGGGTTGGTGTCGAACAGCGCCGGCACGACCCCTCGCGTGGCGCCGCCGGCGCCCAGGATGAGAATACGAATGCCGGCCAGCCGCGTGCGCAGGTTCTGGCGCAGATCGTTTACAAGACCGGTGCCGTCGGTGTTGTCGCCTTCGACGGCGCCATCGGCGTGCACGATGAGCGTGTTCACGGCGCCCGCCAGTTCGGCCCTGGACGTGAGTCGCGACGTGAGCTTCACGACATCCGCTTTGTGGGGGACCGTGACGTTGAGACCGCGATAGCCTTCGGCGAACAGCTGACGAACGCGGCCTGCCAGGTTCTCGGGTGGGATGTCGATGGCCTCGTAGGTGAGGTCCTGCCTCGTCGCCTCGGCGAACAGGCGATGGATCACGGGCGATTTGCTGTGGGAGATCGGATGGCCGATGACCCCGTACCGGTCCGTCATGTGCTGCCCCGAAACCCCTGGTGGGGGCTTATCTTTTGCCATAATGCTGCAGCCTGTCGAGTGGCGCACGTCATTTCCCGGTGAATCAGGCAGAAAGTCGGCTCGCGTGGGCCGGCGGCCCTCCGCTAAGGTTGTCAGCCATGGCCAAATCCCTCGTCCGTTGCCCCTGGTCCGAAGGGATCAGCCCCGCCTACCAGGACTATCACGACCGGGAATGGGGCGTGCCCGTCCACGACGACCGGCGCCAGTTCGAGTTCCTGATTCTCGAGGGCGCCCAGGCGGGCCTGTCCTGGTCCACCATCCTCCACCGGCGCGACGGCTACCGCCGCGCGTTCGCCAACTTCGATCCCGTGAAAGTGGCGCGGTTCACGCCGGCCCGGGTCGAGAAGCTGCTCCTGGACCCGGGCATCATCCGCAATCGGCTGAAGGTGCAGGCGGCGGTGAGCAACGCCCGCGTCTTTCTGGAACTGACCACGGCCCTGGGCAGCTTCGACACCTACCTGTGGGGATTCGTGGATGGCAAGCCGGTGCGCAACCGGTGGGGCAGCCAGGGGGAGGTCCCCGCCACGAGCCCGGTATCCGATGCCCTCAGCAAGGACATGAAGAAGCGCGGCTTCCGCTTTGTGGGCAGCACCACGCTGTACGCCCATCTGCAGGCGACGGGACTGATCAACGACCACCTGGTCGGCTGCTTCCGCCACGCGGAGTGCAGCAAGCTCGCCTAACTCGACTGCCCGGGCGTCTACCCGACCTTGATGCCGTACTTCACCAGCTGCGCGGGCGTCAGCAGCAGCCGCGGGTGATGGACCTCGACCAGGGGGAAACTGGGAATGGTCTCCAGAGCGGGGTGTCCGCTGCTGACGAACAGGAACGTGTTCTGGATGTACCAGGGCTCGACTTCCGTATTGCGCCAGAACGGCGCGCGAAAGAAGTCCACGTACTCGTACTGAAGATCGGCAAACAGATTGATCCAGTAGTACTGATCCTGCTCGTTGATGTGATTGACGCCGCCCTGGTCCTTCATGGCCGCGCCGAACAGCACGATATCCGACGCCAGCGTCAGGTCTTCAATAAATCCGGCCGCGCGGCTCTCCTGCAGGTGCTCGGCCACCTCCACACTCATGGCCAGATCGAAACGGCGTTCCAGCCGGATCGGCGTTTCCAGGTCTGTATGGAAATAGGGAACTGCAGGGTCGACTTTCTTCGGGCTGCGCGCCCAATCCCCGTCGACCGCCAGGAGGTCCGCAACCCCGAGCTTGCGTGCGGTGGCCAACCAGGCCCCCACACCGGCCCCGAAGTCGACCATGGATGCCGGCTTGAAGTAGGTGAAGAGGTGACGAAGGAAGTGCCCCGCACTGCGGGTCGAACCCGCAACGTGGTGCCCGTAGAACTCGTCCGTGTACAGGTCGGCAAGGTCTGGGGTCACGTCACATTCCCGGGCGGGTGAGCGGCTGGAAGTCTAGCGTGGGTAGGACACGGTTGACATGCGTGCGGGGCAATTGCCGCTGACGCCAACGTAAACCCACCGCGACAGTGTGATCGTGAAACGGTCTTCCTGAGTTCTGTTGGCCGCGCTGTGCCTCCTGGCCGGTGTTCCTCGTTGGTGTCCAGGCCGACATGGAAGACCCTTTCGGGAAGGCGGACGCACCGCCGCGGTTATTCACCGTCAACTGCTCGACCCGTATTCCGACACCGACAGCGATAGCTTCGGCAACCGCTGCGATGGGGGACCTGAACAACAACAACTTCACCGATGCCCAGGACACCACGCTGTACCGCGGACTTCTGGGAAGTCCGCCCGGCCCGTCGTCCATCGCGCCCTGATGCGTTTTGCCGGGACCGGCTGCTGTTTAGGCAGCAGCGGGTCCCGTCAGGCGGCCTCGGGGCTTAAGCTCTCCGGGTGCCTTCCCCCTCGAAACCCTCCGAGCACTTCCCCGCCCGTCGTCTCCCCCGCGACGTCATCGCGCTCGGCCTCGTGTCCCTGTGCATGGACGCGTCGTCGGAGCTGGTGCACAGCATCCTCCCCGTTTTCCTGGTCACCGTCCTCGGGGCCAGCATGTCGACCGTTGGACTTCTTGAGGGGATTGCCGAGGCGACAGCGGCTGTCACCAAGCTGTTCTCCGGCGCGCTGAGTGACCGGTGGCGACGGCGCAAGAGCCTCGTCGTAGCGGGTTATGGTCTGGCGGCGCTCAGCAAGCCGCTGTTTCCGCTGGCAGATTCCGTGGGCTGGGTGCTGGCGGCGCGGTTCATGGATCGCGTGGGCAAGGGCATCCGGGGCGCGCCGCGGGATGCCCTGATCGCCGACCTGGTAACGCCCGACCAGCGCAACGCTGCCTACGGGCTGCGCCAGTCACTGGACTCGGTGGGCGCATTCCTGGGTCCCCTCGTCGCGATCGGTTTGCTGCTGCTCTCGCACGACGACCTCAGGGCGGTGCTCTGGGTGGCGGTCGTGCCCGCATTGCTGGCCGTCGCGCTGCTCGTCTTCGGCGTGGAGGACCGCCGGCCTGCGGCGCGGACCACCGGCGCACCCGCCCCGGCACTCAGCGCTCTCCGCACGCT
>JBDSWH010000089.1:0-6426 GCA_039926785.1 Gammaproteobacteria bacterium | reverse complement strand
CGGCCGCGACCTGGTCGCCCACGTTGCGGGACAAATCCTGGTTGTGGCCGTAGAGACTGAGGTAGCCGCTGCCGTGGTCCAGGACCAGCAGCATGCCGAGGCCGGGCAGCCAGTCCGCGTAGACCACCCGGCCGGAGCGGGTGGTGCGCACGTCCGTGCCCGCCGGCGCCGCGATGAGAACACCGTCCCACCGCATCTGGCCGCCCGCCCGTGGCTGGCCGAAATCCGCCAGCATCCGCCCCGCCACCGGCCAGCGTCCCTGGCCCAGCGGCTTGCCCGGGTCAGCCCCGACCGCGGGCTTGCCCGGCGGTTTCGCCCGGGCCTGGGCTTCGGCTTCTCGGCGGGCCTTCGCGGCGGTGCGCTCGAGCTCCTTGAGGACTCGTTCGAGGCTTGCCGCCTCGTTCCTGGCGCGCGCCAGTTGCCGTGACCGGCCCTGGACCTGGGCATCCAGCTTGGCGACGACGGCCGCCCGCTGCTGGCGGGAACCGTCAAGTTCGGCGAGTTGCTCGCGCCGCCGGCTCTCGAGCGCGACGAGCGTGGCTTGCTGCTCGGCGGCCGCCTGCCGGTCCTTCTCCAGCGCGTCCAGACTGGCCTGTATGGCGCCGAGGAGTTCGCTTCGCCGGCGGGCCAGATAGGTGAGCCAGGTGAGACGGCGACCGATCGCGGCCGGGTCCTCCTGGTTGAAGAAGGCCTGCACCCGCTCGCTGCCACCGGTCATGTGGGCGAGCCGCAACTGGCCCGCCAGGGCAACCCGCTCGCGCTCCAGGTTCGCCTGGGTAGCGTCGATCTGCGCGTTGATCCGGGCCAGCTGTTCCTGGGCCTCGACCAGTTCCCGGCGGGTGGCATTCAGCTCCCGGCGGATGCGCATGGCGGCTGTCTCGGCCACACGCAGCTGCTTGTCGAGTTCGCTGCGCCGGGCCTGGTCTTCCCGGGTCTGCTTCTCCAGGCCCCGAATCCGGTCACGTACCCGGGCGAGATCTTCCTTGGTCTGGGACGATTTCTCGCCGGTACGCGGGGCAGCCGACAGCCCGCCTGGCAGGGCCGTGAGCAGCGCCAGAGCGAGGCAGAGCGACAGACGGATCATCGTCTGGGCAGTTTAGGCCATGGTTATAATGCGCCGCCAGCCAGATTGGACCCCATGAACAAGCTCGTCGAATTCGCTGCGGCGAATCCCTACCTCGTGACCGCGACGGTCCTCATGCTCATTGCCGTCGTCGCCTTCGAATTGCGCCTGCGGGCCCGGGCCGGCTTGGAAGTGTCCGTGGCCGAGGCCGTACGGATGATCAACAACGGCGCCACGGTCGTCGATGTGCGCAACGCCGCGAAGTTTGCAGCCGGGCATATCGTTGACGCCGTGAACATCGCGCCCGCCGATCTCGCGAAGGGTGAGGAAGGCAAGATCAAGAAGAAGCGTGGTGTCGTCCTGGTGTGCGAAGGCGGCAACGAAAGCGTGGACTGCGCCCGGAAACTGCGCGCAGCCGGCTTCGATGGCGCGTTCAGCCTCGGCGGTGGCCTGGACGGGTGGCAGCGGGAGAACCAGCCGCTGGTCCGCAACCAGCGCTGACGTCCGCTGGATTTCCCCGACAGCGATGGACACCGGCACGGTCGTTGAGATGTACACAAACGCCTGGTGCCCGTACTGCGCCGCTGCCCGGGCGCTGCTTGACGAAAAGGGCGCGCGTGTCGTCGAGATCGATATCGAGGATCTGCCGGAGCGGCGCGCCGAGATGATCGCCCGGTCCGGGCGACGCACCGTCCCCCAGATCTTCATTGGCGCCACCCACGTGGGCGGCTACGACGACCTGGCCGCGCTGGAGCGGGCAGGCCAGCTGGACCCGCTGTTGCGGTCCGATCACTGATTGGCGAGACCCGGCATGAGCGAAGATTCCCCGATTGACACTAGCGCAGGTAACCGGTCGTTTGGCCTGCGCAAGCTCTACGTGAAGGACATGTCCTTCGAGGCGCCCAACTCCCCGGGCATCCTGGACGATGGCCATGATCCCGAAATCAAGGTGAACCCGCGCACCTCCCACCGGGATCTGGGCAACGGCCAAACCGAAGTCGTCCTGCACCTGTCGGTACACGCGATGGCGGGCCAGCGTACCGTGTTCCTGGTGGAGCTCCAGCAAGCGGGGGCGTTCCAGATCACCGGCTTTCCGGCTGACGAAACCCGCGCCATCATCGGTGTGGCGTGTCCCAACTCGCTCTTCCCCTACGCCCGCGAAGCGGTGTCGTCCATCGTCCAGCGGGGTGGCTTCGCACAACTGCTGCTTCAGCCCATGGATTTCACCTCCCTGTTCGCACAGGCCCAGGCTCAGGCCCGGCGCGCCGCGAAAACCTCCCCCACCGATCAGGCCTAGGATCATCCGGGCGCTCCCGCGATGACACCCGACCCCTCCTTCGCACCGATCGCGGTCCTCGGGGCCGGATCCTGGGGCACCGCGCTCGCGCTGCAGCTCGCCCGGGGGGGACTGCCCGTCGTGTTGTGGGGCCGAAGCGCGACGGATCTGGCGAACATGTCCCGGGAGCGGGCGAATCGGCGCTACCTGCCGGGCATCGCCCTGCCGGACGCCATCCGGATCGACCCGGAACTCGGTCGGGTGGTGCGGGACCACCGGGAACTGCTGGTCTGCGTGCCCAGCCACGCCTTCCGGTCCACCCTGTCCGCGTTCCGTGGGGAACTGGTGGCCGGCACGCGCGTGGCGTGGGCGACCAAGGGCTTCGAACACGGCACCGGCCGGCTGCCGCACGAAGTCGCGGCGGAAGTACTCGGTGGCGCGGTCCCCGTTGCGGTGCTGTCCGGGCCCACCTTCGCCCGGGAGGTTGCGGCCGGACTGCCCACGGCCATGACCGTCGCCGCCAGCAACCCGGCCTATGCCGGCGCCCTGGCCGAGCGGCTGTCGGCCCACATGTTCCGCGCCTATACCTCCGATGACGTGACGGGCGTCGAGGTGGGTGGCGCGGTGAAGAATGTCCTCGCGATTGCCGCCGGCATCTCCGACGGCCTCGGTTTCGGCGCGAACACCCGCATTGCCCTGATCACCCGGGGCCTCGTCGAAATGACCCGTCTCGGTGTCGCGCTTGGCGCCCGTTCGACGACCTTCATGGGCCTGTCGGGCATGGGTGATCTGGTCCTGACTTGCACCGACGACCAGTCCCGCAACCGGCGGTTCGGCCTGGCCATCGCTCGGGGCCAGACGGCGGCGGAAGCCGCCCACAGCATCGGCCAAGTGGTCGAGGGCCAGTACGCCGCCAGCGCGGTCCGGATCGTGGCGCGGCGGCTGGGTCTCGAGATGCCGATCTGCGAGCAGGTCTGTCGGGTCCTGGAGGAAAACGTCCCTCCCCAGGACGCGGTGATGGCGCTGATGGCCCGGGCCCTGAAGCCCGAGTAGTCAGGTAAAGCCGACCTGGCGCCAGGCTTCGTACACCACGACAGCCGCCGCATTCGACAGGTTCAGGCTGCGGGCCATGGTACGCATGGGGATGCGAAGGACGTGTTCCCCCGGTAGTGACGCCAGCAATTCGGCCGGAAGACCGCTGCTTTCAGGCCCCAGCAGGAACGCGTCACCCGCGGCGTAAGCGGGCTCCGTGTGACGCCTTGTTCCCCGCGTCGAGATCGCGAAGAGCCGCGGCTGGCCGAGGCTCGCCAGACAGTCGGCGAGGGACTCGTGCTGCCGGACGGTCGCCCATTCGTGATAGTCGAGCCCCGCCCGCCGCAGTTGCGAATCTTCCAGGCTGAAACCCAGCGGCTTCACCAGATGGAGCGCGGTCCCCGTGTTGGCGCAGAGGCGTATGATATTGCCCGTGTTCGGGGGAATCTCCGGACGAAACAGAATCAGATTGAACACAGCCGTGTCGCCACCCTCCGCCACCGATTCAAGTCTGCTCGCCACCACGTTCTGCGGGCTCCCGTTCGCCTCACCCATTGTCCTGTTGTCGGGCTGCGTCGGTTTTGGCGAAGAATACACACGGGTGGCCGGCTTCTCGAACCGGCAGGCCGGTGCGATCGTCCTCAAAGGGACGACACTGAACCCCCGACTGGGCAACGAGCCCCACCGGATCGCCGAGACACCCATGGGTATGCTGAATGCCATCGGCCTGCAGAACCCGGGCGTGGACGCCGTCGTGGGGCGCATCCTGCCCTCCCTCGACTTCAGCGAGACCCGCTTCATTGCCAATGCGTGCGGATCGACCATCGAGGAGTACGTGGAAGTTTGCCGGCGCTTCGACAATTCGGCGATTGACGCCATCGAGATCAACATCAGCTGCCCCAACGTGAAGGAAGGCGGCGTCGCCTTCGGCAACTATCCCGACGTCTCGGCGATGGTGGTGGCAGCCTGCCGGAAAGCGACGAAGAAGCCCCTGATCACCAAGCTGTCGCCAAACCAGACGGACATCCGGGAGAACGCCCGGCGGTGCATCGAGGCCGGCACCGACGCCCTTGCTGTCATCAATACCCTGATGGGCATGGCCGTGGATGTGGAGCGACGGCAGCCAGTACTGGCCAACGTGCAGGGCGGCCTGTCCGGCCCCGCCATCAAGCCGATCGCCCTGCTGAAAACCTGGCAGGTCTACCAGGAGGCCGCGCCGCACGGTGTACCGATCATCGGGCAAGGCGGCATCACGACGGCCACCGACGCCCTGGAGTTCTTGTTGGCCGGCGCCTCGGCAGTCGGCATCGGTACGTCGCTGTTTTACGACCCGCTGGTGTGCACCCGGATCAACGCCGGCATCGCGGACTACCTGCGCCGGCACGGAATGCAGAACGTTGGCGAGCTGGTCGGTGGCCTCGCCGCACCGTCGGCCCCGACCGCCCGCAGCGCGGAGCCCGCGACGGGTGCCGCGGGCTGACTGTCGACTCTACTGCCTATATACTGTTACTTACTGTATATAAGGTAATCACCCTGTAGAACAAAGTCTTAGGCCCATCAGCCCGCTATTCCAGACCGTGCTCCCGGATCTTCCGGGCCAGGGTGTTACGGCCCCAGCCGAGCAGCTTCGCCGCGTCCTGCCGGTGCCCGCGGGCGTGGGCCAGGGCCGCCGTAATGAGGGTCCGCTCGAACTCGGGCAGCGCGGTGTCGAGCAGCGGCTTGCCTTCCGGATCCCTGAGGGCGCCCTCAGCCCAGCGCGACAACCGCAGCGACCAGTCGGCCGAGTTCGCCCGAGTACCCGCCTGGCCGCCGAGTTCATCGGGGATGTCTTCCGGGCGGATCTCGGCTCCCGGCGCCGTAACGGTCAGTCGTCGGCAGGCATTGACCAGCTGGCGCACGTTGCCGGGCCAGTCGAAGCTGACCAGGAGGTTGAGCGCCTCGGGGGCGATGCGCTTCGCGGTGCCGCCCAGTTCCCGGGCGGCCTCCCGCAGGTAGTAGTCCAGCAACAGCGGAATGTCGTCGCGCCGCTCCCGGACCGGCGGCGTCACGATGTGGATCACGTTCAGCCGGTGAAACAGATCCTCGCGGAACTTTCCCGACTGGACCGCGGCCGGCAGCTCTTGGTTGGTGGCGGCGATCACCCGGACGTCCACCCGGATCGGCAACTGACCGCCCACCCGGTAGAACTCGCCCTCGGCGAGCACGCGCAGCAGCCGCGTCTGGAGGGCCGGTGACATGTCGCCGATCTCGTCCAGGAACAGGGTGCCCCCGTGTGCCTGCTCGAAGCGGCCGATCCGGCGGCTGTCAGCCCCCGTGAAGGAGCCCCGTTCGTGCCCGAACAGCTCCGACTCGAGCAGGTCGGAGGCAATGGCCGTTGTATTGAGGGCGATGAAGGGATCCTGGGCCCGGGGACTGTGCTCGTGGAGCGCCCGGGCCACGAGTTCCTTGCCGGTGCCGGACTCGCCGGTGATCAGCACGGTCATGCTGGAACGGGACAGTCGCCCGATGGTCCGGAACACCTCCTGCATGGCCGGCGCCCGGCCGATCATCGTCGGCACGGGCCGGTCAGCCTCCACATGGCCCCCAGTAATGCGCGGGCCGAAGCGGGCCGCGCGGCGGACCAGTGCGACGGCATCGTCCACGTCGAAGGGCTTGGGCAGGTACTCGAAGGCGCCACCCTGATAGGCGGCCACGGCACTATCCAGGTCAGCGTGGGCGGTAATCACGATGACCGGGAATGAATAGCCGTCCTGGGCCAGGCGGCGCATGGCCTCCATGCCGTCAGTGCCCGGCATGCGCACATCCGAGATGAGGACGTCCGGCTGCTCGCTGCGCAAGGCCTCGAAGAGGTTGTCAGCGGACTCGAACGTCCGGGTGTTCATGCCCTCGTTGTTCAGCGCCCGGTCGAGCACCCAGCGGACGGACGCGTCGTCGTCCACGACCCAGACGGAGAGTTCCCGGGTGTTCATACCGGTTCCAGCGCCGGGGTACCCACCGGCAGGTGGACCGTGAATACCGTCTTCCCTCGACGAGACTGGTACTCGATCAGTCCGCC
>JBDSWH010000088.1:0-14751 GCA_039926785.1 Gammaproteobacteria bacterium | reverse complement strand
CCATCGGGGCGGTCGAGTGGCTGACCATGTCGCGTATCGTGCGGGGGCAAACCCTGACCGTGAAGGCGAAGGAATACGTGGAATCTGCTGTCGCGATCGGCTTGTCCCGAGGGGCAATATTACGCCGCTACATCATCCCGAACGTCATGGGTCCCGTGATCGTCTACGTCACGCTGCTGATCCCGACCAACATCATTGTCGAAAGCTACCTGTCGTTCCTCGGTCTCGGCGTCCAGGAGCCCTTGACGAGCTGGGGCCTGCTGATTTCCCAGGGGGCAGGCCAGCTGGACAGTGCGCCCTGGCTCATCTTCTTCCCCGCCACGTTCCTGGCGGTGACGATGTTCTGCTTCAACTTCATCGGTGATGGGCTGCGCGATGCACTCGACCCCCGCGACCGGTGATGCACCCATGACGGTGGGCACGACTCCGGACCGAGTTCCGGTCATCGAGTGCCGGCAGCTGAACGTCCGCTTCCGCACGGACGGTGGCGAGGTCAACGCGGTCAGCGACCTGGACTTCAGCCTCAATCCCGGCGAGTGCCTCGGGGTGGTCGGCGAATCCGGTTCGGGCAAGAGCCAGACATTCCTTGCCATGTTCGGCCTGCTGGCGCCCAACGGCATCGCGACCGGGAGCCTCCGCTACCGGGGCACGGAGCTGCTGAACGCCCCACGCTCGACGCTGAACGGACTGCGGGGCAACCGCCTCGCCATGATCTTCCAGGATGCCCTGTCGGGACTGACCCCGACGATGCGGGTGGGCGACCAGATGGCCGAGGTGCTGATGCGTCACCAGGGCCTGTCCCGCGCGGAAGCGCGCGTGCGCGTCATCGAAGCCCTGGAGGTCGTCCGGATCGCGGATGCCGAACGGCGCTACTCGGCCTACCCCTTCGAGATGTCCGGCGGCATGCGCCAGCGCGTGATGATCGCCATGGCGACACTGTGCCGGCCGGAAGTACTGATCGCCGACGAACCGACGACCGCACTGGATGTCACGGTACAGGCACAGGTGTTGCGCCTGCTGGACGGTCTCAAGCGCCATACGGGCACCTCGCTGGTGCTGATCACCCACGACCTGGGCGTCGTTGCGGGCCTCTGCGACCGGGTGCTGATCATGTACGCCGGCCGGGCTGTCGAACTGGGTCCGGTGCGCGAGATCTTCCAGAGTCCTGCCCATCCGTACACCCAGGCACTGCTCCGCTCCATGCCCGGCCTCGCCATCGACCCGGGCCAGGACCTGCCGGTGATACCGGGCCAGCCGCCGGACCTGGAGAACCTTCCCGCGGGCTGCGCCTTCGCCAGCCGCTGCGCGCACACCCTCGAGGTGTGCCGGACCGAGCGGCCCCTGCTTCGCCCCGTCGGCGCGCTGCACGCGCGGGCCTGCCATCTGCACCCATGACCGCCATCGTCACCGTCGAGCACCTGTCGGTGCACTACCCCGTGCCCGCGGGTGGGCTGTTCCGCCGCCGGACGCTTACGCTGAAAGCGGTTGACGACGTCAGCTTCGAGCTCGGGGCCGGTGAGACGCTCGGCGTTGTGGGCGAGACAGGCTGCGGAAAGTCGTCGCTGGGCAAGGGAGTGCTGCAGCTGGTGAAGCCGGTGGCCGGCCGCGTCCTCTGGCAGGGCGAGGACTTGTGCGCCCTTCAGCCCGGGGAACTGAAGCGGTACCGCCGGGACCTGCAGATCATCTTTCAAGACCCGCTGTCCAGCCTCAACCCGCGCATGACCATCGGCGAGATCGTGGCCGAACCGCTTCAGGTCCACTACCCGGCGCTTGGCCGCGACGAGCGCCGCAGCCGTGTCGACGCCATGCTGGAGCGGGTCGGACTGCGACCGGAAATGCGCAACCGCTATCCCAACGAATTCAGCGGGGGCCAGTGCCAGCGCGTCAGCATTGCACGGGCGATGATCGTGCAACCCAGGGTCATCGTCTGCGACGAGCCGGTGAGTTCGCTGGACGTGTCGATCCAGGCCCAGATCTGCAACCTGCTGCGTGATATCCAGCGGGACACCGGCATCGCCCTGCTGTTCATCAGCCACGACCTGTCGATCGTCCGCTACATGAGTCACAGGGTCTTGGTCATGTACCTCGGCCGGGTCGTGGAAAGCGGCCGGCGGGAGGAGTTTTTCGGCGCGGCCCGCCACCCCTACAGCCAGGCCTTGATCAGCGCCGTGCCCGTGCCCGTGCCCGACCCGGACCGCGCGCTGGTCGACCGCGCCGTCGTTCTCGACGGGGAATTGCCCTCGCCTGTCGATCCACCGAGCGGCTGTGTCTTCCGGACGCGCTGCCCGCTGGTCGTACCCGTCTGCGTCACCCGGGTACCCCTGCTCACCGAAGCGGCCCCCGGCCACGTCGTGGCCTGTCACCGCTGGCAGGAGACGCTGGCGAACCCGCATGGCTGAACAGCGCTGTTACATGATCGTGATTGCGGAACTCACCGACCGCCAGCGCTTCATGGCGGGCTATGCCGAGGTGGTGCCACCCCTGGTTATCCGCTTCGGCGGCCGGTACGTGGTGCGCGGTTCGGGCGGGATCTTCGCTGAAGGTGGCTGGTGCGAGAACCCGAGCGCAGTGGTGTCCGAATGGCCCAACCGGGAAGCCGCGCTCCGGTTCTGGAATTCGCCCGAGTATTCCGAGGCCCGGCAAATGCGCGAAGGCACCGGACGCTTTCAGGTGCTGCTCATCGATTCACCGGCATGGAGTCCACCATGAACGACGACCCGCGACTGAAGTAACGCCAATTCAGCGCCGTATTGACAGGAAACGCGACGGATTCACGGCCCGCTGGTTGGGCTCGAAGCCACCGACGTAGGGCTTCACCAGATACCGTCGGCCGTAATAGAAGACGGGGATGACCGGCTCGTCCTTGAACAGCAGTGCTTCCGCGTCCGCCAGCAACCGGAGGCGCAGCTTGTTGTCGAGGGTGCTGTTGGCTTTCTTCAGGGCGGCGTCGTAGTCCGGATTGCTGAACTTGGAGTAGTTGCCGGTGCTGCCAGTCTCGAGCAACCCCAGGAAGCTGTAGGGGTCGTCGTTCGGCGCGAACCACGTGTAGCGCAGCATCTCGAAGCTGCCCGTGCGGGCGTCCTTGTTCAGGCCGTTGAGGTCGCTGGCCACCGGCTGGGCCTGGACGCCGATGGCCCGCCACATGGCTGCCATGGCCACGACGATGCGCCGGTTCTCCTCCTGGCTCTCGTAGCGGATCTCAAACTGCACGGGCTTTGCGGGCCCGTAGCCGGCTTCGGCCAGGAGCTTCCGGGCCTCGGTCAGCCGGCTGGCCGCCGGCAGCTTCGCGGCCGGTGAAACCGGGGCCTTGTAACCGGCCACGGTCGCGGGTGTCAGGGACCAGGCGGGCCGGTAGCCGGTACCCAGGAACTTCGTGACGATGCCCTCCCGGTCCAACGCAAGCGACAGCGCCCGCCGGACCCTCGGGTCGTTGAATGGCGGCTTCCCGAGATTCATCACCAGGTAGTTCACGGACAGCGACGGCGAAATCTTCACTTCCTTCGGCCGCTCCGCCATCAACTTCGCAACGTCCTCGCCGGGGAAGTTGAACACGAGATCCAGTTCGCCAGCCAGGTAGCGGCGCAGGCTCGTGTCGGCGTTCTGGGTCGGGTAGTAGATCACCCGGTCCAGTTTCACGGTCGAGGCAGCGTAGAAGTTCGGGTTCTTTTCGATGGCGATGTAGGACTGCGGCACGACCTCGGCAAGCCGGAACGGCCCGTTGGTCAGCATCTGGCCCGGGCGCGTCCACTGGCGACCAAACTTTTCCACCTGCTGACGGGGCACCGGAGCGCCCACGTTGGACGCCAGGTTTTCCAGGAAGTAGACCGCGGGCGCTTCCAGCCGGTAGATGACCGTGCGGGCGTCTGGTGCCTCCACACCCAGCGACTCCGGCGGCATCTGCCCCCGAACGATGGCACGGGCGTTTTTCACCGGGTAGTAGAACGAGGCGAACCGGGCCGCCGTCGACGGCGTCACGAGCCGCCGGGCGGACCAGGCAAAGTCCTCGCTCGTCAGCGGAGAGCCGTCCGACCACTTCAGGTTCGGCCTGAGCGTGAACGTGTAGGTGAGGCCATCGGGACTGATGGTCCAGGATTCGGCCGAACCCGGTATCACCCGCGCTCGCGCGTCGAGCGTGGTCAGGCCCACATTCAGGTCGTAAAGCACCGCCCCGGCCGTGTTGCCCTGGGCAAGGTGCGGGTCGAGGCTGTTCGGCTCGGCGGCGCTGCCACGGTTCAGCGTTGCGGGAGCGGCCACGGTGACCATCGGCACTGCGTAGAGGATGGCCAGAACGACCGCCGCCGGGACCGCCAGGGTAACGCGGAAGGACATCAGCGGCTCTTTCTAGTGAGGTGTACATGGTGGTGATAGTGGTCGGCGCGATACCAGGCCACGAGGCGCTCGACCGGCCGACGCTTGCTGTCAAAGACCATGAGGCGGAGATGCACGAGTGGCGCTCCCACTGTCGTGCCGAGGAGGCCGGCGAGCCGCCCATCGGCCAGCGTCGCCGTGATCACCTGGTCGCAGGACGCGATGTCGACGCCCTTGCGCTCCAGCAGGGTCAGCATCGGACTGTCGTTCAGCTCGTTGAGGTCAAACCGCACGTCGAGGTCCGCCGGAATATAGGTCACCACGTAACCGATGGGCTCCTTGTTCAGCAGTCGAACATGGGATGCCCGCTGGACGCGGGCGCCATTCTCAAGGCGCAGGTCCTTGCGGGTCTCGGCATCCGCCTCCTGTTCCTGGACTTCCGCGCGCGTCACCCGGGTATTTTTTCCCAGCCGCTCGACCTTGCGCAGCAGCTGCTCCATGTCCCCGACGACGGGTGCATCGGCAAGGTCCTCGACCACGAACGTGCCGCGCCCGGGCTGCCGGACCACGAGTTCCTCGTCCACCAGCATATCCACGGCCTTGCGCGTGGTGATGCGGGAAACCCCGAACAGGTCGCACAGCTCACCCTCCGTGGGCAGCCGCTGGCTGGGTTTGTAGGTTCCCTGGTAAATCCAGTCCCGGATCGCCGAATAGACCTGGATGTAACGCGGGCTCCGGAGCGAGTTGTCGACCCGTTCCCGGGCACGCTCGGGGAGTCGATTTGCCGCACTCACCGAACCGACCGCTGCGGGAACACGAGCCGAGGGTAAACTTGTATTAACATCATGACCACATCATAACCCCAACCCAGACAGCCAAGAGATCCAATCCATGAGCATGCCCCCTCCGAACGCCGAACCCATGGTCCGGGCCGACGGCACCTACGCCACTGTGCCACTGCGCCAGGATGCGATCACGGCGGCGGTCGTCCAGACCCGCGTTCAGGGCGTCGACGGCGCCAATCCCGGTCCCGACCTGAAGCGCAATCTCGATTACTTCCTCGAGTGCATCGACATTGCCCAGGGCTACGGTGGTCGCAGCGACCTTCTGCTCTTTCACGAATTCCCGGTTACCGGTTTCAGTGACTGGACGCGGGACCAGCACTACAACCTGTCACTGGAAATCCCCGGCCCCGAGACCGAGGAAGTGGCCAAGCGGGCCAAGAAGTACAACTGCTACATCGTCTTCGGTACCTACGCCAAGGATCCGAAGAACTGGCCCGGCCACATCCTGCACCTGATGGTGATGGTGAAGCCCGACGGCAGCATCGTTCAACACTGGAAGCAGCGGAATGTCCGCGGGATGTTCCCGGGCTCGGAGCAGTACACGTCGGTGATCTATGACGTGTACGACCGCTTTGTCGAGATGTATGGCCTGGACGCCGTGATCCCGGTCGAGCGCACGGACATTGGCAATATTGCGATGTCAGCCGTCCAGTTCGAGCCGGAACTGTTCCGGTGCATGGCCTTCAAGGGCGCCGAGATCATCTGCCGCGTCGCCACCGGCGGCTTCGAGTTCGACGACATGCGGCTGACGTCCTACCACAACAGCCTCTACACACTGATCTGCAACAACTCCGTCAGCACCCACGGCCGGAACCCGGGGTTCTTCGAGGACACCGCCTTTGGCGGCCCCGGCCGCTCGGCGATCTTCGCCCCGCGCGGCGTTGAGATGTGCAAGGCAGGTGCATTCGAGACCAAGGAACTGGCCCGCATCCCTGTCGCCGAGTTCCGCGCCCGGCACCGTATCCCCGACCTTCACCTCAGCCTGTACAAACCGGTTCTGGACCAGTACCAGGAGCGCTACTCACCCGGGGGCTATATCGACTATATTCCCAAGGACAAGCGGGATGCGTTCCGGTACTTCCAGGAGCGTTCCCGCTGGACGCACTACTGGTAGCGAATTTTCTGGCGCCCCCGATACTGGTAACGATTTGGGGCGTCCTGATGGCGATGTCTTCGTGGGGGAGACAACACCATGCTCAAGGCACGGACGAAATTGACGCCGACCAGCACCCGCACGCGGGAGCAACTGATACTGGCGGGAGAACGCCTGTTCGCCACGCAGGGACTCGATGGGGTGTCGCTGCGGCAGATCAACGCCGAGGCGGGCCAGCGCAACTCATCCGCATCCCATTATCACTTCGGGTCGAAAGAGTCGCTGATCACCGCCATCTACGAATACCGCATGGAGCGGCTGAACACACGGCGCAACGAGATGCGGGAAGCCCTGCCCGCCCCGGCGGATCAGCACACCGCCCACACGATGATTGGCCTGCTGGTCTATCCCATGGTCGAGGAGGTCGAGCGCTCAGAGGGCGGCCACCACTGGGCCCAGTTCATGGCCCAGCTGATGAGCCACCCCATGATGAATCTGGTCGACATGTGGCGAAGCCAGTTCGGGGAAAGCGTTGGCAAGGTTTACTACGAATTGCGGACGGCGCTGCCCGATATTCCGGACGAAGTCTTTGGCGCGCGCTTTGGCCTGATGTGGGTGCTGGCGATCAACGCCCTGGCAGACCGCGAACGGCTCAATGCGTCGGCCCCGGGGCTGGTCAATCGCACGCTGCCGGTGCTTTACGTGAGCAACCTCGTTGACGTGCTCGCGGGCATGATTTCCGCGCCCGCGTCCGCAGGCACCCAAACGGAGATCCGCGAATTACGCGCCAGGGGTCGTCAGCCCGCCTGATGGGCCATGCGGGCGATAAGACGACTGGCGCCCGGCTGGGACCGTTCGTTTTTGCGCCCGGCTGGTCACGCGGCAACGCGTCCACTGTCTGGCTGGCCTCATTCTTCACAATCGGGCTGGCGGCCTTCGTCAGCCTGCTTCAGCCCTACCTGCTCAACGAAGTACTACGGATTCCGGTGGCCGAGCAGGGCCGGCTGACGGGCAATCTCGGGTTTGTCCAGGAACTCATTGTGATTGCCGGTGCCGGATTCGCCGGGGCGTGGTCCGATCAGGTCGGACGCCGTCGGGTCTTCTGCCTCGGGCTCCTCCTGATGGCGGCGGGCCTCGCCATCTATCCGTTCGCCGGCAGCACACTGCAGCTGGCGCTGTTTCGCATCGTGTTCGCCCTCGGGGTCGCGCTCGCCCCGCTGATGCTCAGTGCCTGCGTCGTCGACGCGACGGCAGAGCGCAGCAGGGGCCGCTGGGCGGGTTCGAACAACCTGCTCCAGGGTCTTGGCGTCGTGCTGATGTCGCTCGGCCTCACGAAGCTGCCGGCCTGGTTCGTGGCCGAGGGCGCGGACCCTGTGAGCGCCGGCCGCTTCACCTTCTGGATCGCCGCCGCCATTGCCGTCCTGGCGTCGGTAATCCTCGCGACCGGCCTGCCACGCACGGCCACGTCGAACCCGGGCGTGGCTCGGCCCGCCCTCTGGCGCCAGATCGTCGGGGCTGCGCGGCTGGGACAAGCCAATCCCCGGCTGGCCATCGCCTACGGCGCCGCCTTTATTGGCCGCGGCGACTTCGTGATCATTGGCGCGTTCTTCTCGCTGTGGATCTCCCAGGCCGGCATGGCGGAGGGACTGACGCCCGCCGCCAGCATTGCGCGGGCCGGAATGCTCTTCGGCATCCTTCAGATGGCGGCGATGGCCTTTGCGTTCTGCATGGGGATGATCGCGGACCGGGTGAACCGGGTGACGGGCCTGTGTATCGCCCTGGGTCTGGCGTCCGCCGCCTACCTGCTGCTCGGCCAGGTTGAGGACCCGTTCGCCCCGGGTTTCATCCCCGTCGTGCTGCTCGTGGGTGTGGGTGAGATGGCCGTCATCGTGGCCAGTAGCGCCCTGCTGGGCCAGGAAGCGCCGGCGGTGGGCCGCGGCCCCGTCGTGGGCCTCTTCAATGCTGTCGGCGGCATGGGCATCCTTTTCGCAACACTGGCCGGAGGCTACGTCTTCGATCACCTGGGCCCGACGGCACCGTTTACCATGATGGCGGTACTGAACGCGGTGTTGCTCGTCGCTGCCCTCGTCGTCCGCGCCGGCCGCAGCGCGAATCCCGTCAACACCAACCCAGCGGGAGATCCGCAATGAAACAGCGTCAGCTTGGCTCCGCGAACCTGCACGTCGCCCCGATCGGCGTCGGCTGCATGAACTTCGGCTCGATGTGCGATCAGGCGGCCACCAATGCCATCGTCGCCACGGCCTTCGACCTGGGCGTGAACCTCTTCGACGTGGCCGACATCTATGGCGGCACGCTGAATCTCTCCGAGGGCATGCTGGGCAAGGCCCTGGGTGCACGACGACCGCAGGCCATCATTGCGACAAAATTCGGTGCAAAACTGGGCGGCGGTGGCGGTGCTGCGCCCGGTGGCGGCTCCAATGCCTACATCAGGCAGGCGGTAGAGGCCAGCCTGACGGCGCTGGGCACCGACTATATCGACTTGTACCAGCATCATTTCCCGGACACCGGTACGCCCGTGGAAGAAACCCTGACGGCGCTGGACCAGCTGGTACACCAGGGGAAAGTGCGCTACATCGGCTGCTCCAACTACTCGGGCCCGATGCTCCAGGCGGCCTGCGATGCCGCGGACCGGCTCGGCCTGACCCACTTTGTCGCGGCCCAGAATCGCTACAGCCTGCTGACCCGGGACATCGAGCAGGACCTCGTGCCCGTGTGCCTGGGCAATGACGTCGGGATACTGCCCTTCTTCCCGCTGGAGAGCGGCTTGTTGTCGGGCAAGTACCGGAAGGGGCAGCCGCTGCCCGAAGGCTCGCGATTCGCCAAATGGCGCGGCGGCGGCAGCTTTGCCTCCGAGGCCCGCTACGCCATCGTGGAAAAGCTTGAGGACTACGGGCAGAGCCGCGGGCGCAGCGTGCTCGACCTGGCGATCGGCTGGCTGGCGGCCCAGCCCGCCATAACGAGCGTCATCGCCGGCGTGACCCGGCCCGAGCAGCTGGTGCAGAACGTCGCTTCGGGCAGCTGGGAACCCAGCGCGGAAGAGCTGGCCGAGATCCGGCTCATTGCCTCGGCCTAGCCTCCGCGGTCGACGCCCGTGTAGGAATTCGCCTGCACGCAAACGCTGCAATTCCTGACTGCAGGGCAGCAATACGTGCGTAAGCTTCACTCTCCATCAAGCGCATCAAGCAAGGGGAATATCCATGAGCAGCATCATTTACCTGGTCGGCCTGATCGTCGTCGTCCTCGCCCTCCTGTCCTTCGTGGGACTGAGGTAGCACCATGGCCAGCAACGTCGAAATCAGAACTGTACCGGCGGTCGACGTTCCGGATCACTATGTCGATGCGGGTGCCATCGTCGCAGGCGCACTGGTGGCTACGGCCGTCAGTGTCGTCCTGGTGACGTTCGGCTCCGGACTCGGCCTGTCATTCACTTCTGCCGAACCCGGCGACGGCATGCCTTTGCGTTGGATCGCCATTGCCGCCGGTGCCTGGGTCATCTGGACAGCGGTGACCAGCGGTGCCGCCGGTGGCTACTTCGCGGGCCGGATGCGCAAGCGCGTGAATGACTCGAACGCCGATGAAATGGAAACCAGGGATGGTGCACACGGCATCGCCGTGTGGGCGCTCGCGACACTCATTGCTGCCATCCTGGCCGCATCGGGAATCGCTGGCACCGTGCGCGCTATCGGGTCGGCACTTCCGGGTCCTGCCGGTGCACTGGCGGCGGTTATCAGCAAAAACACCGATTACCTCACGGGCGTTGCACTGCGCAACGAATCCAGGGTTCCATCGGTAACGGCACGGAGGGAGATCGCGGCCGTGTTGATCCGCGGCTTCGACAACGGCGACGTGTCGGACGGTGATCGTGGCTACCTGGCGTCGGTGCTTGCGCGCGAGTCACAACTGGATCGGGCCGAGGCGCGTACACGCGTCGACCAGCTGGTTGCCGACGCGATGGAGGCCAGGGATAAGGCGATCAAGGCCGCCGAGCAAGGCCGGATATTCGCCTTGATTGGGGCCTTTACCCTCGCCGCGAGCCTGCTGGTCTCCGCAGCCGCCGCTTACCTTTCCGCAGTATTGGGAGGCAAGCACCGCAACGAGAACGTGGGGTTCGGCCGATTCGGCTCCGCGCCGCGGCCGCGCACTTGACTCATCCCCTTCGAAGGAGTTGACCAATGATCCAGATACTGGCTTGGCTGATGGGCGTGCCGCTGATCGTCATACTCATCCTCACCCTGGCTTTTTGAAGGGTACGACACCTTTGGGACTTGTGGCGGGCGCCTGAAGTTTTTACTGGGCGCCCGCCTGCTCCGCTGCAGCGGCCTGGAACGGTTTAAGCGCGGCCCAGAGCACGAGGGCCGCCAGCGGTACGCTGATGCAGTTGACCAGGGCGATCGACCGGCCGACAGCCAACGGATCGCCAAAGACGTAGTCCGTGATGACGCCGACGGCAGACGGTCCGGCTCCTGCCGTCACGAGGTTCAGCACCAGCATCCAGACCGCCGACACCTGGCCGCGCATCTGGTTGGGTGTCACCACTTGCAAAGCTGCCGGGGCCAGCGCCATGGACAGGCTCGCGAAGAAGATCAGCGGCCCGAAGAGCGCGATCACCAGGTTGCGGTCCGTCGCCACCGCGGCGACAACGCTCAGCGGCAGCAGGCCGGCCGCGGCAAACAGGGCCACGCGCAGCGTGCCATCCCGGTACCCGCGCCGATGCAGTAGGTCCGCCAGCCAGCCGCCGGCGTACACACCGAGCGGTGACAGGAACACCAGCAGTCCCCCCAGGCGAAGCGCCGCCTGGGGGGGCGTGAAGCCCAGGACCCGCGTGAAATATACGAAGGCCCACGTGATGATGGTGGTAATCGGCACGGCCAGCAGGGCAAAGCCTATGAAGTGCAGGACGAACACGCGCCAGCGCTGGACGGCGTAGCGCAGGACGTCGCCGAGCGGGATGCCCGCCTTGCCGGCCGCAAGCCGCCCCCGCCGGAGGGGCTCCCTGACCGTCAGCATCAGCAGCGCGATCAGCACGCCGGGCAGACCAACCGCGAAGAACACCACCTGCCAGGCCTGCACGTCCCCGAGCACCGGCAGCGATATCGGACCCGCCTTGCCGACTGCCCCGATCACGAGGCCGCCCAACAGGAAGGACAGACCCGCGCCGAAGAAGGCGCCCGCCTGGTACACGCCAAGGGCCCGGCCCAGCTTCTCCCGGGGAAAGTAGTCCGCAATCATCGAATATGCGGCCGGCGACAGCGCCGCCTCGCCCACACCAACCCCGACGCGCGCCAGGAACAGCTCCCAGAAGTTGCGGGCAAGGCCGCAGACCGCCGTCATCAAGCTCCAGAAGAAGATGCCCCAGCCGATGATGGCGCGCCGGCTGTAACGATCGGCCCACCGGCCGATCGGCAGGCCCACGGTGGCGTAGAACACCGCAAAGGCCAGGCCCTGGAGGAGTCCGAGCTGGGTGTCGCTGAGCCCGAGGTCCTGCTTCAGCGGCTCCACGAGCATCGCAATGATGATGCGGTCGATGAAGGAAAAGATGAAGGCGATCACGAGGATGGCAACGGCGTACCACGCGATGCCCGGCCGCGGCCACGGCTCGCCGGCGTTCTCGTCCGCATT
Organism: Gammaproteobacteria bacterium; assembly: GCA_039926785.1. GTDB lineage: Bacteria > Pseudomonadota > Gammaproteobacteria > Steroidobacterales > SHZI01. The sequence goes on along the minus strand of JBDSWH010000088.1, from coordinate 2,865 downwards.
GTGGGCCGTGTTCTGAGTCTGCATGGCTACCCCCGTTAAGTGACGGGCAGGATAGCGAGTGGCTCGGATCAGGCCAAGCCGGCCTGCCAGGAACTGACGGCCAGCCACCAGCAGGCGGCCAGCAAAGCCAGCGTGCCGAACCCCGCCAGTACCTGCACACCCAATGACTGAAGCCAGCGTGGCCGGCGCACGTCGTAGGCGGCGCCCGCGACGATGCCCGCGATGAATCCGGTCAGGTGCGCCACTGCATCGGTCTGCGCATCCCCGGTACCGAGGTACGCCAGCAGTACAGCGGCGCCGATCAATGGGGCGTATCGTCGCGCCCAGGTCGAGGTCCGCCGCGCTTCGGCGCGCCACATCAGCGCGGCGATCAGGCCCAGGGCGGTAAAGACGGCAGTTGACGCGCCAATGGCCCGGTGGGATGACGGCAGCAGGAGGAGATCCAGGGCGTTGCCGGCGCCCGCGGCGAGAAGGATGGTCGCCCACGCGACACCGGAGCCGAGGAACTGGCCGGCGAAGGCGCCAAAAAAGGCGCCGAAAAACAGGTTCGCGACCAGGTGGCCGGCATCGGCATGCAGCGTCAGCGCGGTGAGCACCCGCCACCACTCGCCATTGCGCACGGCCGCTCCGTGCAGGCCGCCCGCCTCGAGCCAGTCGACGCCGAATGCCACGCGGCCCTGGACGAGAAATGCGCCGATCAGAACGAGGACGTAGCCCATCACGCCCGGCAGGCCAAGGCCGTGCAGTGTGAGCGCCGCCCGCGGCGTCGTGCGCCGGTTCTCGGCCGCGTACAGCCGGAGTTGCTCACGGGCGATCGCGGCATGGTCCGCGGGCACTAGCAGCAGGGCCGAGTTTCGCGGCCCGTCCGCGATCATGTGGGGAATGCCCAGGGCGTTCAGCACGAGGGCCTGCTCGTGGCATTCCCAACGCCGCCGGGATTCACAGACTATGGTCCAGTCGTCTTCGCGCATCGTGCTTGCCCTTGATGTAGGTGGCAATATCCGCGAGGTCGGCGTCGGGCAGCCACGCAAAGGCCGGCATCGGTGCCGAACCATGGATACCTGGCGACCGGCCCGTCTTCAGGAAGGCCACCAGTTCAGGAACGGACGTCCCGCCGACAAACCCGGACGTCACCAGATTGATGCCGAGCCCCGGGATGCCATGCAGGTCCACGCCGTGGCAGGCCACGCAGTTCAGGGCAAACTTCTCGTTTTCCACCGCCGCGGCGGCACTGGCTGGCATCGAGGCAGCAATCATCCCGACAGCGATGCCGAAAAGTGCGCCCTGAATACGACAGTTCACCCCAGGACCTTGCTATCTGAACAGTGCCACGTTGTCTTCGATGAACTGTTTGAGCGCGATGGGCCTCCGACCCATCAACTTCCGGAAGGTATCGGTCGTGTGATCCAGGCCGATTTCGGCGATCTCCTGGAACAGCTCGCAGACGGCATTCAGGTGCCATGCCTCCAGAACGTTGCTCATCCTCTCCCGAAACTGGGCCATCGGCATCGGCACGTACTCGACCTTCTCACCGAGAACCTCGGAAAACCGGTCGGCCACCGCGTAGAACGTCAGCACTTCCGGTCCCGTGATTTCATAACTCTGCCCGGCATGCCCGGTGCCCATCAGCACTTCGGTACACACAGCCGCAATGTCACGGACATCCGCCATGCCGGTCGTGCCATCGCCCATGGGCAGGGAAAACCGGCGCTGCGCCTTGATGCTAGCGGCACTCGCGAGCAGGTTCTGCATGAAGAAGTTCGGCTTGATCATCGTCCATTCAACGCCGGACGACCGGATGTACTCCTCCACCGCCCAGTGCGCCTGGGGAATCGGCGTCTTGGCGTGGGCGACCGCCTCCATCGAGGATATCTTTACGAGGTGACGGATGCCGGCCGCGACGGCCAGGTCAGTGAACTGCTTCTCCTGCGCCAGTTGCTGCTTGCCGTTCGGCAAGGTGAGGAACGCCGTTTCAATGCCCTGCAGGGCCCGCCGCACGGTGTCCGCGTCGCCGATATCGCCAACGATCAGTTCCACGCCGGCGGCCTTCAGGCCCGCCGCCTTGGATTCGTTCCGCACCAGGGCCCTCAGGCGGGCGCCTTTGGCGAGCAGCTGCTTCGCCGTTTCTCCGCCGGTCTTCCCGGTTACGCCGGTCAGCAAGATCACGTTGGGTCTCCAATTACAGGCAAATCAGGCCGTCTCGCCCGCGGCGCACGCTGGCGTACGAACATCGCAAAGACTAACACCACCACCTGGAACAGCCCCATCAGGACAAACGGCGCTGAAGGGTGCCACGCGTCGAAGAGCAGCCCGCCCGCGAGGCTCGCTATCAGGATCCCGATCGCTCCAAACCAGCCATTGGTGGCGACAACAATACCGCGCTCGCCGGGGCTCGCTTCCTGGCCGACCAGAGTCGCCGAAGCAATGATGGCGCTGCCCTGCCCGATCGCCAACAACACGAACGCCGGTAGCATCGCAGTGTCGAACGGCGACGTAATGACAGCCATCGAGAGGAAGCCTGCGGCGGCCAGCCCCATCGCCAGAGCCAAGGCAGTGACGCGATCGAGCCGGTCCAGCAGCAACCCGAACAACGGCGTCCAGACCAGCGTGACGGCACCCATCAGCGCCATCAGGCGGCCGGCATGCGCCATCGCGTCAGGTGCCGCGACGCCAAGGCCGGGCGCCGCCTGGATGACCCAGGCCGAAACAAACAGACCCTTGATCGCCGTATCCGAGCGGCCCGCAAAGGACGCGAGGTAAGACAGCGTGATGCGCGGATTGCGGGCCGCCCGCAGCCCCGAAGCGAGCTGCCGGAGAACCGGTGAGCGCAGCCGGGGGTCGGTGGCGGCGGCCGCGGCCGGAGTG
>JBDSWH010000087.1:0-21372 GCA_039926785.1 Gammaproteobacteria bacterium | reverse complement strand
CTGTTTCGCATCTGGGAAGGCGGCATGTCCTTCCATGGCGGGCTGCTTGGCGTCATCGTCGCGATGGCGCTGTATGCGCGACGCCTCAAGGTTGGCTATTTCCAGCTCTTGGATTTCGTCGCACCCCTGGTGCCGCTGGGCCTCGGCGCCGGGCGCATCGGCAATTTCATCAATAGCGAGCTGTGGGGCGCGCCGACCACGGTGCCCTGGGCCTTCATTGTGAATGGCGAGGGCCGGCATCCGTCCCAGCTCTATGAGGCCGGCCTGGAGGGCCTGGCCTTGTTCGTGATCCTGTGGCTCTATTCGTCGCGGCCGCGACCCACCATGTCCGTTTCGGCACTGTTCCTTATGGGCTACGGCGTGTTCCGCTTCGCTGTCGAGTTTGTCCGCCTGCCCGACGCGCACATCGGCTACCTCGCCTTCGGCTGGGTCACGATGGGCCAGGTGCTGACGTTGCCGATGCTGATGCTCGGCGTCGTGCTGTGGTGGCTCGCCTGGCGTGGCCAGCCCGCGGTGGCTCCAGCGCGGACCTGAGCACCGGCGTGCAACCGTACCTCGACCTCCTGCGGCACGTCCGCGATCACGGCACCCGGAAGGCCGACCGGACCGGCATCGGGACCCTGGCGGTCTTCGGCCACCAGATGCGCTTTGACCTGGCGGCCGGCTTCCCGATGGTCACGACCAAGAAGCTCCACGTCCGGTCGATCATCCACGAATTGCTCTGGTTCCTGGGCGGCGACACGAATGTCGCTTACCTGCGTCGCAACGGCGTCACCATCTGGGACGAGTGGGCCGACGGGAACGGCGACCTGGGCCCGGTCTACGGCGCCCAGTGGCGCTCCTGGCCCACCCCGGACGGCGCGCACATCGACCAGATCCGGCAGGCCGTGGACCTCATCCGCAGCAACCCGGATTCCCGCCGCATCATCGTCAGCGCCTGGAATGTGGCCGAGCTGCCGAAGATGGCCCTCGCACCGTGCCACGCGTTATTCCAGTTCTGGGTGTCGGACGGCCGGTTGTCCTGCCAGCTGTACCAGCGAAGCGCAGATATCTTCCTCGGCGTGCCCTTCAACATCGCGTCCTACGCGCTGCTGACGCATCTTGTCGCCGCCCAGACCGATCTTGTGCCCGGCGACTTCATCTGGACCGGTGGCGATTGCCACCTGTATCTCAATCACCTTGATCAGGCGACTGAGCAGCTGGCGCGTCCGCCGCTGCCGCTGCCAAGGCTGGTACTGCAGCGCCGCCCGCCGACGATCTTCGACTACGTGTTCGACGACATCGAAGTCGCCGGCTACCAGTCCCATCCCCCCATCCGCGCCGCTGTCGCGGTCTAGGCAAGCGTCGAGGCGCTACTCGGGGGCGAACGTCTCCCAGCCACCGCCGAGGGCCTTGTAGACGGCGACCGCCGACAGTGATGCATCGGTTTCGGCGCCAGCCAGCAAATCCTCGGCCTCCAGCAGGCGACGCTCTGCATCGAGCACGGTGAGGAAACTGTCAGCCCCGTTCCGGTAGCGCAACCTTGCCAGGTCGGCGGCCTTGCCGCTGGCCTGGGCGGCCACGCGCAGGCGGGCCGCGGCCTCGAGTGCCCGGGAATAGCGGTTCATCGCGGACTCCGTTTCCCCCAGCGCAGTGAGGACGGTCTTCTCCCAGTTGGCGAGGGCGGCTTCAGTCCGCGCGTCGCTCGCCATCACCCGTGCCCTCACTCGACCCATATCGAGTGCCGCCCAGCTGATCCTCGGTCCGAACGCGTAGCGCTCCGAATCCGAGCTGCCCAGATCCGACAGTGAGGTGGCACGCCATCCGGCCGAGCCCGTGAGGCTCACCCGCGGGAAGTAATCCGCCACTGCGACGCCGGTGCGGGCTGTGGCGGCGGCCAGCTGGCGCTCCGCGGCCCGGATGTCAGGCCGCCGGCGGATCATGCTGGCGGGGTCGGCGACGGTCAGCAGGTCTGGCGGCTGAGGCAGGTCCTGCCGGCTCCCGAGCTGGTTCCGGAACTCAGCTGGTGGGCCACCCGCCAGCACCGCGAGCCGATTGATCGCATCGATTTCCCCGGCCTGCAGAGAGCCGACGCTCGACCGGGTGGTCTCCAGCTGCGCCAGCGCCCGGGCAATGTCGAGATCCGTCCCGCGGCCACCCTCCAGCAAGGCCAGCGTCAGCTGGTAGGTTTCCTCCTGGTTCTTGATGTTCTTACGGGCCACGGCGAGTCGGTACTGGAGGCCCCGCAGCTCGACATAGGTGCGGGCGACCTCGCCGATCACGCTACGCAGCGTATCGCGGTACAGGGCTTCCTCGGATTCGTAGTCGGCCTCCAGGGCTTGCACCGAGCGCCGCACTCCGCCGAACAGGTCGATTTCCCACGTGGCATCGAACCCGGCATCGTAGTAGCTGTCGTCCAGTGTGAAGGGGAGGCCAACCGCGACACTCTGCTTCTCGTTGATCTTGCTGGTCTCGGCCGTGATGATGGGGAACAATTCGAGCCGGCCGCCCGTGAGGAGGGCCCGGGAGGCTCGCAGGTTGGCAATGGCGATTCGCACGTCATAGTTCGCTGCTGCCGCCCGCTCAACCAGGGTGTCGAGCACCGGATCGTCGAAGCCTCGCCACCAGGCCGAATCCGGTATGCCCCCTGCGAGGCCGGCGCCGCCTGCCGCGGTGAAGTTCTCCGGAGAAGTCGGCTCGGGTTTGCGGTAGTCGGGTCCAACGGCGCAGCCGGCCAGCAGCCCGGCGACCAGCAGTCCCTGGACGCGCAGAGCGGGAAGGCGACTCACGCCGCTGACTCCACCGGCGGCGTCACCCAGCCCCGGATCACCGTGTAGAAGACCGGAGTCAGGAACAGGCCGATGACGGTCACGCCGAGCATGCCGCCGAAGACGACCGTGCCCAGGACCTGGCGCATCTCGGCGCCGGCGCCGGACGCGAACACGAGCGGCAGGACGCCGGCAATGAAGGCAAAGGAAGTCATCAGGATCGGCCGAAGGCGCAGCTGCGCGGCGTCCGCGGCGGCGGTGAAGCGGTCCTTGCCCAGTTCCTCCTGCGCGCGCGCGAATTCCCCGATCAGGATGGCATTCTTGCTGGCGAGGCCGATCAGCACGACGAAACCGATCTGCGCGAGGATGTTGATGTCGAGCCCCCGGAGCAGTAGCGCAACGATCGAGAACAGCAAACAGAGCGGTACGATCAGCACGATCGCGATCGGCAGTGTCCAGCTTTCGTACTGGGCCGTCAGCACGAGAAACACGAACAGCACGCTGAGCGGAAAGATGAACAGGCCCAGGTTTGAGGTCTGCGTCTGCTGGTAGGCCAGCTCTGTCCACTGGAAGCCGATGCCAGGCGGCAGCGTTTCCCGGGCGATACGTTCCGTGGTTGCCAGCGTCTGGCCCGTGCTCTGGCCGGGGAGCGTACCCACCTGCACTTCGGCCGTGGGGTACAGGTTGTGGCGGACCACACGATCCGGGCCGGACGACGTGCGCAGTGCAACGAGCGAGCCCAGGGGCACCATGTCGCCGCTGGCATTGCGCGTGCGCAGCCGGCCGATGTCATCCGGCGCGAGGCGATAGGGCGCGTCGGCCTGCGCGGTAACCCGGTAGTTGCGGCCGAACAGGGTGAAATCGTTGACGTAGGACGAACCCAGGTAGACCTGCAGCGTCTCGAACACGTTTTCGACCGGGACGTTCATCATCTCCGCCTTGGTCCGGTCAATGTCGAGGAAGTACTGCGGCGAGGTCGTCGTGAATGTGCTGAACGGACGTGCCACCTTGCCGGACTTGCCAAGGGCCCCCACCAGCTCCCAGGCGGCGGCCTCGAGGGCTTTCAGTCCCTGGCCACTGCGGTCCTGGACCATCAGCTTGAAGTCACCGCCGCTGCCGATGCCCCGCACCGGCGGTGGCGCCACCACGAACAGGCTGGCTTCCTGGATCTCGCTGAACGCGGCATTGAGGCGGGCGGCGATCTCGGGGCCGGACTCCCCGCGCTTCCGGTCCGCGAAGTCCGTCAGGCCCGTAAACACGGTGCCGGAGTGACTGGCACTGGAACTGGTCACCACCGACAGCCCCGCGAACGCGACCACGCGCTCCACTCCCGGCGTCTTGATGGCAATCTGCGTGGCCCGCTGCACGACCGCGGTCGTGCGCTCCAGGGACGAGCCCTTCGGCAGCTCAATGATGGTGATCAGGTAGCCCTGGTCCTGCTGGGGTATGAAGCCGGTAGGGACCAGCACGAAACCAACGCCCGTCAGGGCCAGAAGGACGACGAACACGGCCAGGGACAGGCCCGGTTGCCGCACTGTCCGGCAGACGGCGCGGCCGTAAGCGTTCCGCAGGGTGTCGAAACCGCGGTTGAACCCGCGGAAGACACCGCCCAGCAGTCGCTCCATCCACCGGTCGAGCCGGTCCGGCGGGGCGTCCGTGTGACGCAGCAGGATGGCGCCCAACGCGGGGCTGAGGGTGAGCGAATTCAGTGCGGAGATACCCGTGGCCGTGGCGATGGTCACCGCGAACTGACGAAAGAACTGCCCGGTAATTCCGCCGAGGAAGGCGGTGGGCAGGAACACGGCCACCAGCACCAGGGCGATGGAAACCAGGGCCGTACCGACCTCCGTCATGGTCTGGCGGGAAGCGTCCCTCGCCGAGAGGCCCTTCTCGAGGTTACGTTCGATGTTCTCGACGACAACGATGGCATCGTCCACGACGATGCCGATTGCCAGGACGAGCCCGAACAGTGTCAGGTTGTTCAGTGAATAGTCGAACGCCGCCATGACGCCAAACGTCCCGATCAGGGACACGGGAATCGCCACGACAGGGATGATGGCGGCGCGCCAGTTCTGCAGGAACAGCAAGATCACGATGATTACGAGGAACGTCGCTTCGAACAGCGTGGCGTAGACCGCCTCCACGGACTGGGCGATGAACTCCGTCGGGTTGTAGACGATCCGGTAGGCGAGTCCCTTGGGAAAGTCCGGTGCCAGTTCCGCCATCGTGCGCTTGACGGTGTCGGCTGTTTTCAGCGCGTTGCTGCCGGGGCGCTGGAACATCACCAGGGCCACCGCGGGCCGGCCATCCAGGAAACTGTTGGTGAGGTAGTCGCGAGCGCCGAGTTCCACCCGTGCGATGTCCTCGACGCGTGTGAGGCGTCCGTCCGCGCCGGTCTTCACGATCACCTGGCCGAACTGTTCCACGTCCATCAGCCGGCCCTGGCTGCTGACCGTGACCTGGAACGAATTGCTGTTCGGCGAGGGCGGCAGCCCCAGCGAGCCGCCGGCGACCTGCACGTTCTGGGCGCGCAGCGCCTGCACCACGTCGCCTGCCGTGATGTTCAGCCCGGACATCCGGTCGGGGTCGAGCCAGACCCGCATGCTGTATTCCCGCGCGCCCACCACGTTGATGGTGCCGACGCCATCGATGCGGGCCAGCACGTCGCGGATCCGCAGCAGGGCGTAGTTGGAGATATAGAGCTGGTCGAGGCTGTCGTCGGGTGATTCCAGGTGCACCACGATCATCAGGTCCGGCGAGCTCTTCACCGTCACGACGCCGATGCGGCGCACCTCTTCCGGCAGCCGGGATTCCGCGATCGCCACCCGGTTCTGCACCAGCACCTGGGCGGCATTCAGGTTGGTTCCGAGGGCAAAGGTGATCGTCAGGGTCATTACGCCGTCGTTGGTCGACGACGACGTCAGGTACAGCATGTCCTCGACGCCGTTGATCTCCTGCTCCAGTGGAGCCGCCACGGTCTCGGCGATGACCTCGGGTGTGGCGCCGGGATAGCTGGCCGTGACGATGATCGTCGGAGGGACCACGTCTGGGTATTGGGTCACCGGCAGCCCGAAGTACGAGACCGCCCCAATGATCGTGATCAGGATCGAGACGACCGAGGCGAACCGGGGCCGGTCGATGAAGAAATGGCTGAATTTCATCGGCTGACTGCAGCCGCAGTGCCGTCCGCGGGCTCCGGGATGGACCCTTCCACAGGTTTGACCAGGTTGCCCGGCCGCACCCGCTGGATGCCATTGATCACAACCCGGTCCGCGGCCTTGAGTCCGGAGCGGATCACCCGGAGGGCACCCAGCGACCGGCCCAGTGTCACCGGCCGGACGGTCACCACGTTGTCGGCACCCACGACATACACCAGGCGCTCGGCCTGGTCGGTGCCGACGGCCTGGTCGGGCAGGATCAAGGCCTCGTAGGGGCCCTCGCCGAGGAGCTGGATGCGCCCAAAGAGGCCGGGAGTCAGGTCGCCGTCCGGATTGGGAAAGATGGCTCGACCCTGCATGGTCCCGGTGGTTTCATCCACAGCGTTGTCGACAAAGTCCATGACTCCCTCGTGGGGAAAGCCCTCCTCGTCCGCCAGCTGCAGCCGTACCGGATTCGCGACGTTGCGCGAGCTGGGCCGGATGCCCTGCTCGGCAAGGCGCGTATAGCGGAGGAACGCGCGTTCGTCCGCCGTGAAATAGACCTGGATCGGGTCGACGGACACCAGCGTCGTGAGCAACGTCGCGTCGTTACCTTCGCCGGTGACGAGATTGCCGACGGTCACCAGTTTGCGGCCGATCCGGCCGCTGATGGGCGCCTTGATGCGCGCGAACTCAAGGCTCAGCCCGGCGGCCTTCTCGGCCGCCACGGCGGCTTCCAGGGCGGCGTCGGCCTCACGCTTCTCCTTCGTGCGCCCGTCGAGTTCTTCCTCGGAGATGGCGCGCGACGCGAACAGCCGTTTGGCTCGGTCCAGGTCGTTGACTGTGAGCTCCAGTCGCACCCGGGCGCGGGTCAACTCGGCCCGTGCCACGTCGAGGGCTGCCTGGTACGGACGTGGGTCGATGACGAACAGCAGGTCGCCGCGCGTCACCAGGGAGCCTTCCTGGAAGGGCACCGACTCGAGATAACCATTCACCCGCGCACGAATCTCTACCGTCTCCACGGCCGCAAGACGCCCGGTGTATTCGTCCCAGTCGGTGATCTGCCGGACCAGCGGCTTTGCAACCGTGACCTCGGGCGGCGCCATGTCGGGTGGCGTGGGGCGGCCGCAGCCGGTGGCCGCCAGGACCGCGGCCGCCAGCACCACGGCGGCTGATTGGTGCAGGTTTTTCATCCGGCGATAATACGCAACAGTCGGCCGGCCTGAAGTCCGCAGTTAGTGTCGTTCGTTATGAATAACTAACGATCCGGGTGTCCGGTACCTTTCCCGGACGTGCAGGGGACGCTGAAGGTTTTGGCCGGTCCGTCAAGGCGCACCGCGGTCAGCTTCCGGCCCCAGACGCAACCCGTGTCGATGCCCAGCAGGTTGTCCCGCTGCACGAGTCCCAGCGAGGCCCAGTGGCCGAACACGACCCGTACCGTGGCGGTCTGGCGGCCCGGCAGCTCGAACCAGGGCCGGAGGTGAAGGGGCTGAGTGCCCGGGGGGCCGTTCTCGTGGAGGTCCAGCACACCCACTTCGCTGCAGTAGCGTATGCGCGTGAGGCAATTCGTAATAAAGCGGAGGCGGTCCTGTCCGGCCAGGGCCGGTGACCAGTGATCCGGTTGCTCCCCGTAGAGGTCCCGGATGTACTCGGCGCAGTGGGGCCCCCGGAGCGCCTGTTCGACTTCCCGGGCCAGCTTGACGGTGAGCAGGGGATCCCACTGGGGCGGGACCCCCGCGTGCACCATCAGGGTATTCAGCTCCGGCCGGTAGCAGGCGAGGGGACGGTGGCGAAGCCAGTCGACCAGTTCCGTGGCGTCGGGCGCGGCCAGGACATCGGCCAGCTCGCCGCTGTTGGCCCGGGACCGGTTGCCGAAGGCGAGGGCAATGAGGTGAATGTCGTGATTGCCCAGCACGACGGTGGCATTGCTGCCCAGTGACCGAACCAGACGCAGGGTATCCAGCGAACGCGGACCCCGGTTGACCAGATCGCCGACAAACCAGAGCTCGTCCCGGTCGGGTTCGATGCGCAGCCTTGCAATGAGTCGTTCCAGCTCGTCGCAGCAGCCTTGCACGTCACCGATGGCGTAGATCGCCATGCGCGGGATCTAGTGGAGGACGCCTGGCACCGCGAGCCGGAAACGCGGGATTTCCGCGCGGAACGGGGCGCCATCGTCGGTGCGCATCCCATAGCTGCCTTCCATCGTACCCACGGGGGTTTCGATGACGGCTCCGCTGGAGTAGCGGTGATGCTGGCCGGGAAGGATATGCGGCTGTTCGCCCACCACGCCTTCGCCCTGGACCTCCTGCACCTTGCCGTTGGCGTCGGTGATGATCCAGTGGCGGTTTACGAGCCGCGCCGGCAGAGCCCCGGTGTTGCGGATCGTGACCGTGTAGGCAAACACGTAGCGCTCGCCGTCGGGCTCGGACTGATCCGGGAGGTAGAGCGTCTCCACCGTGATCTGGATGCTCGTCTTTGTGGGTGACCTGATCATGATTTCTCGGTGAGCTCCGTGGTCATTCTGAGAGACGGGTTGCGTCGTTGGCAAGCGCCGGGTTCACGGTGGCGAGTCGCAGCCAGGCGTCGGGCGCCAGCTGCTCGGGGCGCGAGCCATCATCGAGACCGACCGCGCGGATCTCGTCCGGTGTCAGCAGGCCGCGTAGCCCGTTGCTGAGTCGCTTGCGGCGCATGGTGAAGGCGCGGGTCACCAGCCGGTCAGCGACCCGCAGCGTACGCTCGTCCGCGAGCGGCACGACATGGGGCGTCAGGCGCAGGAATACGGAATCCACCTGGGGCGGCGGCCGGAAGCTGCCGGGCTGGATGACAAACAGCCGGTCCACGGCGCACCGGAGTGCGACGGCAATCGTCAGTCGACCGTAGACCTTGCTGCCCGGCGCCGCCGCCATCCGGTCGCCCACCTCCTTTTGCAGCATCACGTGCAGGTCGGTGAACAGCGGTCCCTGGCCGAGCAGGTGAAACAGGAGCGGCGTGGAGATGTTGTAGGGCAGGTTCGCCGCCAGTCGGAGCCGCTGACCGGGCGCGGCGAGCGGCCTGAAGTCGAAGTGCAGGGCGTTTTCGCAGTGGACCGTGCAGCGGGTCGAGTTCACACGCACGGCCAGGTCCCTTGCCAGGTCCTTGTCGATCTCGATGGCGTCCAGGCGGATGCCCGTGGCGAGCAGCGGTATCGTCATGGCGCCGCGACCCGGCCCGATCTCGACGAAGTGCTCGCCCGGCTGGGGCGCGATCGCGTCGATGATCTTGCGGATGACGTTGCCGTCAGCCAGGAAATGCTGGCCCAGGTGCTTGCGCGCCCGCGCCGCAGGATTACGGGGGCCACTCACGCGGGCGGTCGCGACGTCACCGCCATGCGGATCGCCAGGTCCACCGCAGCCCGCAGGCTGCCCGCATCGGCGCGCCCGGTTCCTGCCAGGTCGAGGGCTGTGCCGTGATCCACGGACGTGCGGATGATCGGCAGCCCGAGGGTGACGTTGACGGCGCCACCAAATCCCCGGTGCTTGAGCACCGGCAGGCCTTGGTCGTGGAACATGGCCAGCACCGCGTCCACGTTCTGCAGATTGGCTTCGATGAAGGCCGTGTCGGCCGGCACGGGTCCGGTCACGGCCAGTCCCGACGCCCGGAGTGACGCAATGGCGGGTTCGATGTGCTCGATCTCCTCGGTACCCATGTGGCCGGACTCGCCCGCATGGGGATTCAGTCCCAGGACGACGATCCGCGGCGCGGGGATCCCGAAGCGCCGGCGGAGGCCGTCGTCGAGTATCCGGGCAATGGTCTCCACGCGTTGCCGCGAGATCGCCGCCGGCACGTCCTTGAGGGCCAGGTGGGTCGTCACCAGCGCCACGCGCAGCGTGCCGGCCACCAGCAGCATCACCGGCATCGGGCTTCCCGTGAACTCGGCAAGGAATTCCGTGTGACCCGTGAAGGGCATGCCGGCATCATTGATGATCCCCTTGTGGACCGGGGCTGTGACCAGTGCGTCGAAATATCCCTCCTGGCAGCCGGCGCAGGCCTGGCGCAGCAGGTCGATCACCCAGGGCGCATTGCGGGCATCCAGCCGCCCGGGGACCACGGGGGCCGCCACGGGCACGTCGGCCACCACGAGGCGGCCCGCCCGGGACGCGGCCGGGGGCGAACCGGGCGCGAACTCCGCGATGCCGATCTGCCGGCCGAGGGCGCGAGCCCGGCTGGCCAGCAGCCGGCCATCGCCCAGCACGACCAGTTCCGCCGGCCACGCTTCGCGGGCGATCTCCAGGATAAGTTCCGGGCCGATTCCGGCGGGCTCGCCCGTCGTCAGCGCGATGCGGGGAATGGCGGCAGCCATGCTCGGGTGGGCCGCCGGGGACTAGAGCCGATACTCGACGAAAGCCTCGTCACGCAGACGCCGGGTCCAGATGTCCACTTCGTCGCTCAGCTTGCTGTTGCGGATGGCGAGGATGGCCTCCTGCTTCTGCTTGTCCGCGGTGGCGTCGTACACCCGCCGTTCCAGGACCTGGAGGATGTGCCAGCCGTACTGGGTGCGGAATGGCTCGCTGATTTCGTTGGGCTGCAGCTTGTTCAGCTGTGCCTCGAACTGGGGCACGAAGTTCCCGGGCCCGGCCCAGCCGAGATCGCCGCCCTCGACCGCCGACTGGGGATCCTCCGAGACGGCCTTGGCCACGGCCGCGAAGTCCTCGCCGCCCAGGATGCGCTCCCGGATGGCTTTCAGCTTCTGCTGGGCCGCTGTGTCGTCCACCACCTCGGTAGTGGTCAGCAGGATGTGCCTTGCATGGGTCTGGTTCTCCATGATCGCCTCGCCACCACGACGGTCATCGAGCTTGATCAGGTGGAAGCCACTTGCATTGCGGACGGGCTCGGCCACCTGGCCCTTCGCAAGGCCCGGTGCGACATCGGCGAACAGGCTGGGCAGCTCGCTGCCCTTGCGCCAGCCCAGGCTGCCACCTTCCAGCGCCTGCTGGCCGTTGGAATAGGCCACCGCCAGCTTGGCGAAATCCTCGCCCGCCTGGATCCGCCCGTAGAGGTCGTCGGCCTGGCGCTGGGCGGTCACGATCTGCTCGGGAGTGGCGTTGGCGGGGATCGCGATGAGGATGTGGGAGATGAGGAATTCCTGCCGCAGGTTGGCTTTGCCTTCCTGGCGGGCCAGGTAGGCCTCCACTTCCTTCGGCGAGACGCTGATCCGTTGCAGGACATCCCGCTGGCGCAGCTGGTCGATGGTGACCTGCCGCCGGAGGTCCTGCCGGTAGGTGGTGTAGTCGACACCCTCCTTGGCCAGCAACGACGGGAGCTCGGCGAGCGGCACATTGTTGCGCTGGGCAATGTTGGCCAGCGCCTGGTTCAGGGTTTCGTCGGAAACCTTGATGCCCACCTTGTCGGCCCGCTGCAGCTGCAGCTGTTCGGTGATGAGCCGGTCGAGGACCTGCTTGTTGAGAATCTGTGCGGGCGGCAGCTGGGTGCCCTGTTGCTGAAGGCGGGCGACGATGCGGTCGGTCTCGCCCTGGAGTTCGCTCTTCAGCACGATGCCGTCGTTGACCAGGGCCACGATGCCATCCAGCAGTTCGCCCGAACCGCTCAGCTCCCGCGTCTGGGCCCCGGCCGGGGAGGTGGCGACGACCAAGGCGACGGCCAGCAGCAGCCTTTGAAGGGGTTTCGACATGAGGTTGGGGTCAGTATTGATCGAAGCGATCGTAGCCCAGAATACCACGGTCGAGCAGGCGCTCCGCGGGACTGCCGGAGCTGCCAAAGCCCTTGAGGAGCAGCTGCAGCGTGACGGAGGAGTCCGAGTTGCCGTCGCGGCTGGTGAGGTAATTCCGGGCCAGCAGCCGGAGTCCCCAGCAGCAGGTGGAGTACTCGAAGCCCAGGAACCGCTCCAGCGGTTCGTTGTCCAGCAGCGAATAGTCGTAGCGACCCACGACGCTCCAGCGGTCGCTCAGCGGCCAGGCCCCGGCGATATCAATCTCCGTGATCGAATCCCGGCGATATCGGTACGACAGATTGACCACCCGGAAGTCATCGGCCCGGTACAGCACCCTGGCCTCCGCCAGCTGGGTGACGTTCTGATCAGAGTCCCACTGGTACCCCAGGTCCACGTTCCAGTGGTTGCTCACATTCATTCCCAGCTCAGCCACGTAGTCCGAGGCACCGTCATCGCTTGGGAGATCTCCCGGCAGCGTCACGTCCCTGGAGCTGAAATACTGGGTCTCGCCGATCGTGGCGGTGAGGAACTGGGAGCCATCCTTGGCGCGCATGAGGCGTGTCGTAACACCCAGGTTTACCTGGTCGGTGTCGCTAAGGCGGTCGAGGCCCACATACCGGTTGCGCCGGAACAGCTGAACCAGGTTGAAGTCGGGTTCGATCGTGTCAAACACCGGCAGGTCGCTTTGGTCCTCGAACGGCACGTGCACGTACTGCACCCGCGGTTCGACGGTCTGCAGCCACCGGCCCCCGTCGCCCCAGACGCGATCGAGCTCCGTTCGCATGTCCACGCTGAAGATCGGGACCGCGCGGCTGGGCGAATCGTCACCGCCCGGATCCACGTCGTTCAGGTCGTAGGCGGTGTAGTCGAGGGCGGCATAGGGCTCGATCGTCAGTGGCCCGAGCTCGATGGGCAGCGCGACGTCCGGCTGCAGGTGCGACCGCAATCCGGTGACGCCGGTCTTCCGGTCGAAGTACGCAAACTCGGTTTCCAACCCGAGCTCGAGGCCCAGCGGGCCGTTGGGCCAGAACCCTTTGATCGCGAGCTGGGGAACCCGGCGGTACGGGTCGTCCTCCGGCAGGATGGCCTCGTCCAGCGTCTCGTAGTCTTCGATCCGCAGCAGGGTGTACCACGTTTCGTTGAACAGTTCGAAGTCCACTCGTCGTCGCACATGGGTCAGGCTGGTATTGGCCAGCCCGCTGGACAGATCCTCGAAGTATCCCGAGTCCGTGACATCCGTGGCATCCACCGTCGCGCGAAACCCGGCCGGCAGCCGGGACTGGTTGAACCAGTGGAGCAGCGCCCTGTTGTCGCCGGTCACATCATCGTTCGGCAGGAATTCGCCGTTCATCACCCCTGACGTGCCGCCGTTCAGATAGCGGAACTCGCCTTTGACCTGCAGGCCGCGCTCGGACATGTAGTGAGGTGACACTGTGGCGTCGTAATTCGGCGCCGGGTTGAGGTAATAGGGCAGCTCGAATTCGATGCCCCGCTGGTCGCTGTTGCCGATGTCCGGCAGCAGCAGGCCCGTTTTCCGGCGGTTATCGATCGGGTAGGTGAGGTAGGGCGAATAGAGGATCGGTACCCCGAAGAACTCGAGGCGCGCGTTCCGGGCCGTGCCGACGCCGGTCTCCCGATTCACGGAGAGTGATCCGGCGCGCAGGAGCCAGTCGTTCTTGCCCGGCGCACAGGACGTGTATGTGAGATTGGTCAGCGTGAGTTCCCGGGTCTGCTCGACGGCGATCCGGTCGGCCGATCCGCGCGCGGGAATGGTGTAGAGGTCGTACTCCGCGCCCTCGATGCTGAACAGGCCAGTCGTGCTGTTGTAGCGGGCGACGTTGCCCCGCACCCAGGTGTTGGCATCCCGGAACTCCACGTTGCCCTCGGCGGAGAATTCGCCGGTGCGCTGGTCGTAACGGCCGCTGTCGGCGCCGAGCTGCCGGCTGCCCTGGCTGAGGACCAGGCGGTCGTTGAAGACGCTGGCCCCTTTCAGGTCCACGGACACATCACCCGTGACGATGTCGATAGCCTGTTCGAGGGGGGACTCGCCATCGGCCGGTGATTCCAGCAAGCCGGGCCCGTCAGCGGGCAGGCCGGAACCCGGCAGCGCCAATTGGGGTGGCGCGGGAATCGGGCAGCCGAGAACGGGCGGCGGAGTCGGGTCTGCGCCGCTGGCCGCCGCCGTCCACAGCAGAAGGATCAGCAGGCTGCCGCGCAAGTATCCCCCAAATTGGTCGTTCCTCGACCGGATGAAGTATACCGGCCCCCCATCCCCGTCCAGTTGGCTTTAACATGCCGTTGATGCGCGCGCTGATCCTCGCGGCCGGACGCGGTGAGCGGATGCGGCCCCTCACCAACGACCTTCCGAAGCCGCTCCTGCCGGCCGGTGGCCAGCCGCTGATCGACTATCACATCCAGGCACTCGCGCGTGCCGGTATCCGCGCGCTGGTTGTCAACCTGTCCTGGCAGGGGGACAAATTGCGCAAGTACCTCGGGGACGGCACGCGCCACGGGGTGACTGTCGCTTTCAGCGAAGAAGGCCCCGAGCCGCTCGAAACCGGCGGCGGCATTCACCACGCCCTGTCGCTGTTGGGTCCCGAGCCGTTCTGGGTCGTGAATGGCGACATCGCCTGCGACTTTCGCTTCAGCCTGCAGCGACTGCCGGCTGGCACGCTGGCCCATCTCGTACTCGTGCCAAACCCGGCTCATCATCCTCGCGGCGACTTCCGGCTGGTGGCAGGCCGCATTGCACCTGAGGCCCCGGGTGGACCTGCTGCCGGCGACAGTTTCCTCACCTTTGCGGGTATCTCCCTGCTCGATCCGGCGCTGTTTGCCGCCGCGTCACCCGGCCGTTTTCCCCTGGCCCCATTCCTCCGGTCCGCCGCCGAGCGGGACCAGGTCACCGGCGAGGAGCACACCGGGCGGTGGACCGACGTCGGCACCCCTGATCGCCTTCAGGCCCTCGACGCCGAGCTTAAAGCGGGCCGGTAGCCGATTCGGCGAGGCCGAGCCGAGGCAGCAGTTGGGCCACGAGAGCGGTTTCCAGCAGCCCGAGCTCCGTCGGTCCGCCGAGCAGTTCCAGCGACGTGACAGCCAGCCCCGGATAGCCGCAGGGATTGATCCCGGCGAAGGGCTTGAGGTCCATCGCGACATTCAGCGCCAGTCCGTGGTACGTGCAGCCACGACGGACCCGCAGCCCGATGCTGGCGAGCTTCGCGCCTTCAACATAGACGCCCGGTGCTTCGCGCCGGGCGGAAGCGGCGATGCCGTGGGCGCCGGCGAGGGCGACGACGGCATCCTCCAGCGCCGATACGACGTCGCGTATGCCGAGACCGGCGCGCTGCAGGTCCAGAAGCAGGTAGAGGACGAGCTGGCCCGGTCCGTGGTAAGTGACCTGGCCGCCCCGATCCGTCTGGACGACGGGAAGGTTCCCGGCCGACAGCAGGTGCGCGGGATTGGTATTGATTCCCAGCGTGTAGACCGGCGGGTGTTGCAGCAGCCACAGCTCGTCCGGCGTCGCCGGCCCGCGCGCCGCGGTGAACTCCCGCATGGCGGTGACGGTCGCTGCGTAGTCGGCGAGTCCAGGTTGCCGCCGGATGACGGCTGGGGGCGCGAGTTTTGGCGGACTGGGCATGCTGACCGGGTCCCGGCGCCGCGCGGCGCTCACAGCAGGAACAACACCTGATCGCTGACGCTGAGAGTCCGGTAGATGTCGTCGAGCTGGGCGCGGCTGGCGGCGGTGAAGTTCACCGTGACCGAGAGGTAGCGCGCATTGCGGCTTGGCCGCGTCGTGACGATACCGAGCGACTGGGAACCGGCATGCGTCCGCACCACCTCCACCACGTATTGTTCGAAGGTGGGCCGATTGTGGCCCATCACTTTCAGGGGAAAGCTGCAGGGAAACTCAAACGGGCTTTCGTCGTTCACGGCTCGCGTCTGACAGAGCGGGCTTGCGGCTTGCTGGCGTCGAACGCGGCGGCCACCTGCTGCCACACGGGCCCGGGTTTGCCCGTGCCTACCGGCCTGCCGTCCAGCCGTATGACCGGTGCAATGCTGCGAGTCGCCGCGGCGACCCAGATCTCGTCGGCCTGGCGCAGCCGCTGTTCCGGAATCGGTTCGTCACGGCAGGAGAGTCCGCCCTGCCGGGCGATGGCAAACACGGCGTCGGTCGTCGTTCCCGGCAGTACCTCGGGGCCGGCCGGCCGCCGTAGCAGGACCCGGCGCTCCACGATGATCACGGAACTGGCCGAGCCCTCGGACAGTTCGCCATTGCGGATCAGGATGGCCTCGCCCGCGCCGGCCTCACGGGCGGACTGCCGGGCGAGGACATTGGCCAGGAGGGCGGTGGACTTGATGTCGCACCGGCCCCACCGGTTATCGGGCAGGGTTATCGCTTCGATGCCACCGTCGTCGGAACGCGCCTGTGCCATGGGCGTGACCATGCCGAAGACGGTCGGCGCCACGGTCTCCCCGGGGAAGGTGTGGTCCCGGCCCACATCGGCCCCCCGGCTGACCTGCACGTAGACCGCCAGGTTGCCGCCGCCGTTGTGTTCGATGAGCCCCCCGAGGAGCGCGACCCAGGCGCTGCGGGAATGGGGATTGCGGATGCGCACTTCGCCAAGGCTGCGTTCCAGCCGGTCCAGGTGCGCCTCAAGCAGGAACGGCTGGCCGGCGTAAACCGGGATGACCTCGTAGACGGCATCCCCGAAAAGAAATGCCCGGTCCAGCGGCGAAACCCGCACCTCGGCGAGCGGCATGAAGACACCGTTGAAGTACGCCGTCGGTAGCGGGGTCGTCATGTCAGCACCGGCTCATTCGAACCAGAGCAGGACCCAGTCGCGCCCCTGCTGCCAGAGTGACCCCGTCGCCACCGGCTTCAGGGGAAACAGGCCGACTTCAGCCAGTGTGCGGTCGCCAAGGGTGACGCGGACCTTGCCCAGTTCGGTCGAAGGGTCCAGCGGCGCCATCAGCTGGGCCGGCAGCGTGTAAGTTGGTTTCAGCTGATCTGCCGTGCCCCGGGGCACGGTGATCCACAGCTCGCGCCGGACGCCCACGTCGACCAGCTCCGTTTCGCCCTTCCACACCCGGGCTTCGGTCAACGCGGTACCGGCAGGCAGCACTTTCCGGGTCTCGTAGAAGCGGTAACCGTAGTTGAGCAGGGTCTGGGATTCGCGCTCCCGGGCCGTCGCGCTGGCTGTCCCCAGCACGACCGACACCAGGCGCATGCCGTCGCGGAGCGCCGACGACACGAGACAGTATCCGGCAGTGTCCGTGAAACCCGTCTTCATTCCGTCCACGGTTGAATCCCGCCAGAGCAATCCGTTGCGATTGCTTTGGGTGATGCCATTCCAGGTGAACTCCTTCTGGGAGTACCAGCGGTAATAGTCGGGAAACTCGCGGACGATGGCGTTAGCCAGTTTGATGATGTCCGTAGCCGTCGTGTAGTGCTCCGGATCCGGGAGGCCGGTGGCGTTGCGGTAACTCGTGCCAGTCATCCCCAGTTCTTTCGCGTACTGGTTCATCAAGTCGGCAAACGCGGACTCGCTGCCGGAGACATGCTCGGCAAGCGCCACGCTCGCGTCGTTGCCCGACTGGATGATCATTCCCTGGATCAGCGCGGACACCGGCACGCGGTCCCCCAGATTCACGAAGGAGCGCGAACCGCCGGTGCGCCAGGCAGACTCGCTGACCACCACAGGATCCTCGAGGCCGATCCGCTTTTCCTTGATGCTGCGGAATACCGCGTAGGCGGTCATCAATTTGGTGATGCTCGCGGGATCGAGCCGCTGATTCTCATTCAGGCTGGCGAGTGTCCGCCCGCTGTTGTGATCCACCAGCAGGTAGGCACGGGCGGCAATCGCGGGGGGCGGTGGCACCTGGTTCGGATCCGCGGCCTGGACCGGGGCGGCAGCCAGCAGTGCCAGCAGCGTTGCCGCCAGCCCTGTGGTCAGCAATCGTCGACTCATTTCTGAAGGACTCCTGAAAGATCAAATCAACGCGGGCCGCCCCGAAGGCAACGAGGCCGGCCGGCGCAGGCTAGTCGGCGCGGGTGCGGGTGGCCGGAGACTCCGTGACCAGCCGCGGATTGGTGATACTGAGCGCTGCCATCCGCGAAGCCAGGGCGTCGTACTCGGCGGATCCCGCGATGGGCCCGATTCGCACGCGGTACAAACCCGGACTGACCCCGTCATCGTAGCGGATGATGACGTTATTGACACCATTGGACTCGAGATCGCCCTTGAGTCGTGCGGCATTCTCCTCGGCACTGAAGGCGCCGACCTGCATGTAGTAGCGTTCGTTCGCGGCGGCTTCGGTTCCTGTCGTCGGCACCCGCCGTGTGGCAATCGCCTCCACTTCGACGCGGCCGGTGCCGGCGTCAAGGATGCCGAGTTCCTTGGCCGCGGCGAAGGAGAGGTCGATCAGCCGGTTCTTCACGAACGGTCCCCGGTCGTTCACCGTTACCACGACGCTGCGCCCGGAATCCAGATTCGTGACCCGGACCAGGCACGGCAGCGGCAGCGTCTTGTGGGCCGCCGTGAACTCGTGCATGTCGTAGACCTCTCCGCTCGACGTGCGCTGGCCGTGAAACGGCGCCCCGTACCAGGAGGCCACGCCTTGCGCCCGGTAGCCGGTGCTGTCGTCGAGCACGAAATACCGCTCGCCCAGGACCTCGTAGAACAGCGGGTTACCGGACCGCGAACGGGGCAGTGGCGCCGGGACTGCCTCCACCGGCGGACTGGCCTGGGTGAGGGGCGGGGGCGACGGGCGTTTCGGCGTGGACGCGGCGGGCGGCACGGGCCTCGGCGGAGCGGCGGGCCGGCTCGGCCAACTGGCCGGCACGCAGCCGGCGAGGACCGCCGCAGCGGCCAGTACCACCATCACTCTCCACGGGGCGGCGCTAACCACCACTGGCCGCTCCAGGAGTGCTGCTGACGGGAAGTGGCGCAGGCACGGGAACCACGCTATCCGGTTGCGGTTCCACGCTGGCCACGGGCGTCCGGGTGCCTGCCGCGATTGCCTCGCTCAGCTGGAACACAGCCAGGGCGTACATCGTGCTGCGGTTGTAGCGGGTGATGGCGAAGTAGTTCTGGAACCCGACCCAGTATTCGTCTCCTTCCTCGCCCTGCAGGGTGACCAGGATGGCGGGCGCCGTGGCGGGCAGGTCGGTGGTGAATTGCACGCCCTGCCGCGTGAGGGATCCGACCGTGTCCTTGAGGACCAGCTCGGTGGGGCCGGTCGGTCGAATGGCGTCCCGGGCGAACTCGGCGCGGGTTGCGATTGGCTGGCCCGGTTGCCAGTTGTGCCGGGCAAAGTAGTTGGCGATGCTTGCCACGATGTCGTCCCAGTTCTGCAGCAAGTCCCGGCGGCCGTCGCCGCTGCCGTCGACCGCGTAGCTGCGGTAGCTGCTCGGAATGAACTGGGGTGGCCCCACGGCACCGGCATAGGAGCCGGTCAGCGTTGCGATGTCCAGCTGTTCGTCGCGGGCCAGCAGGAAGAGCTGACGCAGCTCGGTGCGGAAGAACGCACTGCGCGGCGGGTAGTCAAAGGCCAGCGTCGCCAGGGCATCCACCGCGCGGTAACTGCCGGTCCGGGTCCCGTAAAACGTTTCCACGCCAAGGATTGCGGCAACGATCTCCGCCGGGACGCCGGTCTTCGCGCTGACCTGCCGGAGCTTCGCTTCGTGTTCCCGGAAGAAATCCACGCCGGCACTGATGCGCCGTGGGGTGATAAAGATGTTGCGGTATTCGAACCAGGGCTTGACCTTCTCCGCCGGCCGGCTCATCGCGTCGAGGATGCCCTGCTTGGATTCGATCCCATCGAAGATCCGCGTGACATAGGGCTGTTCGAACCCGTCCTTCTGGACCAGCTCGCCGATAAACGCCTGGACGTCGGAACGGTCCGTGTCGAGGCTCCGCGCCGGCGCGGGGGCCAGCAGGGCAGCCGCCAGGATGACGAACAGTGCGGCAATATTGGCCGCTGCTCGCCTCCGGCCATAGGGGGTCGGGGTCATCGAGCCACGAGTTTCCGGTGCGTTTGGATTGACATCAGAATACCGAATCCCGCCATCAGGGTCACCATCGAGGTGCCACCGGCGCTGACCAGGGGCAGGGGCACGCCCACCACGGGGATCATGCCCATGACCATGGCCGTGTTGACGAACACGTAGAAGAAGAAGGTGATGCTCAGGCTGCCGGCCAGCAGGCGGGTGAAGGTGTCGGGTGCGCTGCCGGCAATGTACAGGCCGCGCCCGACGATCAAGAGATAGAGCAGCAACAGTGCCAGGGCGCCGAGCAGGCCGAACTCCTCGCCAATCACGGCAAAGATGAAGTCAGTGTGTCGCTCCGGCAGGAACTCGAGCTGGCCTTGCGTGCCGTTCAGCCAGCCCTTGCCAAAGATCCCGCCTGAACCGATCGCGATCTTCGACTGGATGATGTGGTAGCCCGCGCCAAGGGGGTCGCTCTCGGGGTCCAGCAGCGTCAGGATGCGTTTGCGCTGGTAATCGTGCATGACGAGCCAGAGCGCGGGCATTGCCGCGCTGGCCAGCGCCGCTGCCCCCACGATGTAGCGCCACCCCAGGCCGGCCAGGAAGATCACCACGGCGCCCGACAGCACGATGAGGATCGCCGTACCGAGGTCCGGCTGGATCGCAATCATGCCCACGGGCAGGACGATGACGACGACTACCATCAGCAGCACACCGAAGGAGGGCGGAAGCGGGCGGTCGTGCAACAGCCAGCAGAGGGTCATCGGCACGCCCAGTTTCATGATCTCCGAGGGCTGGAAGCGGACGCCGAGATCCAGCCAGCGCTGGGCACCCTTGCCGATGTCTCCCGTAGCCAGCACCAGGCCCAGCAGCACCAGGCCCAGTGCGTAGACCAGCGGCGATCCCCGCCGCAGCCAGACGGGGCTGATCTGCGCCATGAACATCAGCGCACCGAAGGCCACGAGCATGCGCGCCAGCTGGTCGAACAGTTCGTCCAGTTGCTGGCCTTCGGCGCTGTAGAGCGCGAGGAGGCTGACGAGCAGCACGCCGCCGATTCCGGTGAGCAGCCAGGCATCCAGGTGCAGGAATTGGAGCACGCGGGCCGACAGGCCTTCGTCGACGCGGCTGCGTGGCTCGAGGCTGATTCCCAGCGAGGGCGTGCTCATGTCAGGTGGCTCCCTGCAGGTAGGCTTCAATAACTGCGAGCGCGATTGGCGCGGCGGCCTTGCTGCCGCTCTCGCCGTTTTCGATCACCACCGCGACGGCAATGCGCGGCGCTTCGAGCGGAGCAAAGGCGACGAACAGCGCGTGGTCGCGGCGCCGTTCCGACACCTCCTTGGCGTTGTACTTCTCGTTCTGGCCGACGCTGAAGACCTGGGCGGTGCCGCTCTTGCCCGCCAGCTGGAAAGGCGCCTTCATGCCGACGCCGCGCGCTGTCCCGCGGGGACCCTGCATGACGCCATGCATCCCTTCTATCACCGCGTCCCAGTACGCCTGATCCTGCTCCGGAACGGGAGGTAGCGGCGTCGGGGCCTCGTACTCGATGGTGCCGGTGACGGGATCCCGCGAGCCCTTGACCAGCGTGGGCCGGAAGCGCTGACCCCGTGCGGCCACGGTCGCCGCGGCATGGGCCAGCTGGAGCGGCGTCACCAGCAGGTAGCCCTGACCGATGCCGGCAATGACGGTCTCGCCCGGAAACCAGACCTGGTTACCGGGCTGGCGAAAGGCCTTCTTCTTCCAGGCGGGACTTGGCACGAGACCCTTCTGCTCGCCGGCGATATCCAGTCCCGTGACATT
>JBDSWH010000086.1:0-4359 GCA_039926785.1 Gammaproteobacteria bacterium | reverse complement strand
ATCCGGCGTGCCGCCGACAGCGACCAGATCGGGGACACCCTGGACTACAAGGCCGTGTCCAGACGCGTCAAGAGCTTTGTCGCGGATTCACGCTTCAACCTCATCGAGACCATGGCCGAGCAGGTCGCAGGAATCATAGTCACCGAGTTCCAAGTGCCCTGGGTGCGCGTGGCGGTGCATAAGCCCTGGGCTATCCGGGGTTCGAAGGACGTCGGTGTCTTGATCGAGCGGGGCACCCGGACCTGATGACGGCCTGGTCAGCTCCGGCGGTCGACGTTTATGTCAGCGCCGGCAGCAACGTTGCACCGGAGGAGAACCTGCGCCTGGCCTGCCGGGAGCTGGCGCGCCGCTTCGGGCCCCTCGATCTGTCCAGCGTCTATCGCAACCCGCCGGTGGGGTTCTCCGGGGACGATTTCCTGAACCTTGTGCTCCGCTTCCGGAGCGCCGAGCCGCCCGCCACCATTGTCAGAGAACTGGAAAGGCTGCACGCGCTTGCGGGGCGGGTTCGCGGGACAGCGCGCTTCGCCCCCCGCACACTGGACCTCGATCTCCTGCTGTACGGCGATGCAGTCATTGACGAACACGGCATCCGGGTGCCTCGCGAGGACATCCTGAAGTACGGTTTCGTGCTGGGTCCGCTGGCGGAACTGGCGCCGGACCTGAGGCATCCCGTGACCGGCGAGACGATGGCCGGGCTTTGGAACCTCTTCGATCGGACTCGGTACCCGCTGGAGCGGGTGGAGGATTTCAGCGCCTAGCCGGCCTACCAGCCGGCGCTGCGCCCGCCGTCCACGGCGATGATCTGTCCCGTCACGTAGTGCGCGTCCCGGACGAGATAGAGCACGCATCCGGCGATGTCGGACGGGTCACCGACTCGCTTCAACGGAATCTGTTTCAGCACCACTTCCCGCATCTGCTCCGAGACTCCGCTCTCGGGCCACAGGATGGCGCCGGGCGCTACGCCATTGACCCGGATATCCGGCGCCAGGTCCCGAGCGAGCGCCCGCGTCAGGAAGGCGAGGCCGGCCTTGGCTGCCCCGTACAAGGTGTGATCCTTCAGGGGGCGGGTTGCGTGGAT
This sequence comes from Gammaproteobacteria bacterium, assembly GCA_039926785.1. Taxonomy (GTDB): domain Bacteria; phylum Pseudomonadota; class Gammaproteobacteria; order Steroidobacterales; genus SHZI01. Next base: position 3,281 of record JBDSWH010000086.1, on the reverse strand, counting down.
ATCGATGATGTTGATGATTACGCCACGCGTCGCCTTCAAGTGGGGCAGCGCTGCCTGGGCCAGGAAGAGGGGTGCCTTGAGGTTGGTGCCCAGAAGGTCGGACCACTGGGCCTCCGAAACCGTGGCGAGTGGCGTCGGGTAGAAGCTCGATGCATTGTTCACCAGCACATCAAGCCGACCCGCGTGGCTCACAACGGTGTCCACCAGGGTGGCGAGTCTGGCGGTGTCGAGGAGATCGCCCTGGACGGCAAGGGCCGATCCCGTCCGTGCGCCGTTCAACTGGTTCACGAGGCCGGTCGCTTCCGCCGCCGAGCCCCTGTAGTGGATGGCGACGCCTGCACCCTGCTCATGCAGGGTCCGGGCGATGGCCGCGCCCACGCGGCGACCGGCGCCGGTGATGAGGGCCCATTTGCCAGTCAGGGGGAGTGCGTCGGGCATGCCATTGACCTTCTGCGGGCGCGCGCTGCGGGCATGGAGGAAACAGCCGTTAAGATTACACCACCATGCAAACCGGATTCGATCTGCCGCTACCGGCGGCCGAGGCGCAGGAGCACAGCGCGAAGGTCCGGGCACTGGTGGCGGCGCGCATTGCGGCCGGTGGCGGATTTCTGAGCTTCGCCGACTACATGGACCTGGTGCTGTACGCGCCGGGGCTCGGCTATTACAGCGCCGGCACCCAGAAGTTCGGCGCGGCAGGCGATTTCGTCACGGCGCCCGAACTAGGGCCGATCTTTGCGCGCTGCCTGGCTCGAATCGTGGCGGGGACGCTTGCCCGGCTCGGGGGCGGCGTCGTTGTCGAAGTCGGTGGCGGCTCGGGTTCGCTCGCGGCCGACCTGCTATTGGCCCTCGGCGACAATCCGCCCGAGCGCTACTTGCTGCTCGACGTCAGTGGCGATTTGCGCCAACGGCAGCGCGCGACGATTGAATCCCGGGTGCCGGGGCTGCTGTCCCGCGTGACCTGGCTCGACGCGCTTCCGCCGGCGCCGCTGCGGGGCGTGCTGCTCGCCAACGAAGTGCTGGATGCCCTGCCGGTCGAACGCTTCCGGATCCGGTCCGGTGAACCCGTGGAGCTGGGTGTCCGGCTGGCTGACGGCGAGTTCGCCTGGGCAGAGCGCCGGGCCGGCGAGCTGCTGGCCACAGCGGTCGCGCAACTGCAGGACGATCTCGGCGAACCGCTTCCCGAGGGCTACGTGGGCGAGATCGGCCTGCGCCATCCTGACTGGCTGCGCGGGTTGCTGGCGACACTCGGTCAGGGGCTTGCTCTGTGCATCGACTATGGCGGGACCCGGCGCGAGATCTACCATCTCGACCGTCGGGACGGAACGCTGGCCTGCAATTACCGTCACCGGCTGCATGCGGATCCGTTCGTCCTGCCCGGACTTCAGGACGTGACGGCGTGGGTCGACTTTTCAGCCGCCGCGCGCGCCGCGACGCAGGCCGGATTCGACGTCGCTGCATACGCAACCCAGGCCCACCTGTTACTGGCGACCGGCGTGCTGGATGAGTTGTCGGCTGGCGCGGGCTCCGCGGATGCCGGCCACTTCCGCAATGTCCAGCAGGTCCAGCGCCTGCTCCTGCCGGGCGAGATGGGCGAGCGCTTCAAGGTGCTGGCCCTGACCCGCGGCTTCGTGCCGGACTTTGCACTGACGGTGCGGGATCTCCGCGACCGGCTCTAGACCGCAATCAGCGACGACCAAACTGTTCCCGGGCGGCGGTTACCGCGGCAAGTCGCGCGTTCCGGATGGCTTCCCCGAGCGGCGCACCGCTCAGCCCTTCGCCCGGCCCGCCGGACCCGGCAACGGCTCTCGTTTCCACGGACAGCGCTGCCTGCCAGGCCGACACCACCAGCTCGCGTTGCGGATACGGCTGTTCCTCGAGGCCGGTGCGGCCGCGCGCATCCGCTTCGCAGGCGTCGAGGAATTCAATTACCCGTGCTCCGGGCCGGAACGCGTCGAGGGCCTCGAGGAGCTTCAGCAAGGTGACCGGGCGCAGTTCCCGCGCGCGATGACACAGGCCGTGATCGCGCGCGACCGCCACGGCGAGGTCGCGATAGCGGTTGGGTACGGCCAGGCGCTGGCACATGGCCTGCACGAGCTGGACGCTGCGTTCCTCATGGCCCACGTGGCGCGGCAGCGCCTCTTTGGGGGTGGTGCCCTTGCCCAGGTCGTGCACGAGCACGGCAAACCGGACCTCGGTGCTGAAACCGAGGCGCGCGGCCTGCCGGAGCGCCAGCCCCACGTGGACTCCGGTGTCGATCTCCGGGTGCCAGGTGGCCGGCTGCGGGACGCCGAACAGGGCATCTACCTCCGGAAACACCACGGCCAGCGCGCCACAATCGCGCAACACCTGCAGGTAGATGTCCGGCCGGGGCTCCGCCAGAGCCGAGGCCGTTTCCTGCCAGACCCGCTCGGGGACCAGCGCCGCAGCTTCGCCGGCCGTCACCATGGCGCGCATCAGCTCGAGGGTGGCGGGTGCCACGCGGAAACCGAGCTCGTGCAGTCGGGCGGCGAAGCGGGCCACGCGCAGGATGCGGACCGGGTCTTCGCGGAAGGCGTCGGACACGTGGTGGAGCAGGCGCGCTGTGAGGTGCGCTTGGCCGCCCGCGGGATCGATGACCAGGCCGTCCGCCGTCTGCGCCATGGCATTGATGGTGAGATCCCGGCGTTGCAGGTCCTCTTCCAGTGTCACAGTCGGATCGGCCTGGACCTCGAAGCCCCGGTATCCGGGGCCGGTCTTCCGCTCCGTTCGGGCCAGGGCGTGCTCCTCGGTCGTTGCCGGGTGCAGGTATACCGGGAAGTTCCGGCCAACGCGCCGGTACCCCAGGTTCTCGAGGTCCGCTGGCGTTGCACCGACGACGACCCAGTCCCGCTCGCGCACCGGGAGTCCGAGCAACTGGTCGCGAACGGCGCCGCCCACGAGGTAGATCTGCATCCGGGAATTGTAGCCGCTATCCTCGGGAGGCCGTGTTCCGGAACCACCCCTTGTCGAAGTCCGCAATGCTGCTCCGTGCCGGAGTCGTGACATTGCTGGTCAGCATCCTGCTGGCGGGCTGCGCGGGCTATTACCTGCAGGCGGCGGCGGGTCAGGCTGCGCTCATGCGCGCTCGCCGTCCGTTCGAAGCGGTGCTGGCCGATCCCGCGACGCCGCCCGAGGTGCGGCAGCGGCTGCTGGTCGTCGACGCGGCCCTCGTGTTCGCGCGTGTCGACCTAGGCCTGCCCGCATCGCGGAGCTATCACCACTACGCCGACCTCAAGCGGCCGTACGTCGTCTGGAACGTGTTC
>JBDSWH010000085.1:0-6818 GCA_039926785.1 Gammaproteobacteria bacterium | reverse complement strand
CCAGTCCGGCCACTTGCCAGCGGGCCGGACTGGCGCGATGCTTCGTTAATGCCAACGACCCGACCACCGCAGACGCTGCTGGAAACGATCACCGCCAACATCAGGCCCCAGCCGGCGATCCCCGCCGTGCTCGTGCTGATGATCTCCGGCCTGTTTGCCGGCGCGGCAGTCCAGGCGGGTGGATCATCGTTCGCCGCGTGGGCACTCACTGGGGGCCTGGTGGTGTCCTGCGGGCTCGCCGTGGCGGCGGGTTTCTGCTCGGTATTTCCAACGATCGCCTGGATCGGCCTCGCGGGGCTGATCTTTGGCGTCAATGCGGGCCGGTTCGCGTCACACACGCGGGCGGCGCTGGTCGCGGGCCTGGTGGGGGCGGGCGTCATGACCCTCCTGCAGGTCTGGCGGGTCAGGACCGGGCGGTTCGTGCCAACGATCACCGATCAGGATTGAACCGGCGACCTAGACGGGAACGAAGGGCTCCACGTCCACCCGTTGGTAGCCCACGGCCAGGATCTCCAGTTCTTCGGTGCCGCCGGGTGCGCGCAACGTCACCGTGTCACCGGCCCGGGATTTCATCAGCGCCCGCGCGAGCGGCGAGATCCAGCTGATATGCCTCCGGCGATGATCGGTCTCGTCGACGCCCACAATGGTGACCATCTGCTCTTCGCCGTTTCCTGCGACATACCGGACCGTGGACCCGAAAAACGCCTGCCCAGCTGTCCGTTCGTCCCGGGGCAGCTCCGGGTCGATGACTTCCGCGAGGTCTACCCGGCGCGTCAGGAAGCGGATGCGCCGGTCGATCTCCCGCAGCCGCCGCTTGCCGTACTGATAGTCCGCATTCTCGCTGCGGTCACCGTTGCCCGCTGCCCAGGACACCACCGCCGTCACGGCGGGGCGTTCCTTGTGCAGCAGGTGATGCAGCTCATCCTTCAGGCGCTGGAGGCCCGCGGGCGTGATGTAGTTCTTCGTGCCCGGTGGCAGCGGGCACGCCGGTTCGCGGGCATCGTCGTCCGCGCTGTCATCGTCCTGGTCGGGTTCGCGGGTGAACGCCTTGCTCATTAAGGCGGTGGCGACTTCAGGCCGTAGCACCGGCCTCAACACCCCGTGCCGCCCAGAAGGGCTGCCACGCGCCGGCCGAAAAGTCGTAGGTTTTGCAGATCCGGACGCACTCCCGGTAGTAGCTCCAGGTGAACCGGACCGGGGTGATCTCCGGCAGCATTTCCATGAGCCGGCGTTGCGCCGCCTTGAGGTGGTAGCAGGGAATCGAGCCGTCCAGGTGGTGCACCGGGTGAGCCATGATCTGGTGCAGGAGCGATTCGAGCATGGGCGGCAGGGTCAGGTGGCGGGTTGCGGTCGCCTGGGCGGCGGCCTTCAGCCATTCACGACGGTCGTCGAACCAGCGCAGGTCCGGTGCCGTGTGGTGCAGGTAGATGACCAGCCCAACGGTCCAGATCCAGAGGAAGAAGGGCAGCAACACGCCAAGTGTCACCAGCAGCGCGGGCGATGCGCCGATACGGTACCCGACCACGGCAAGGCCGACCATCCACAGGATGCCCATCGCGGTGACAGCCGAGCAGTCGGCGATGAACTGCCAGCGCCGGGTCTTGAGGCGGGCGAGGCCCGGGAAATAGAGCCGCTTCCACCAGATCTCGAGGAAGTAGTAGGGCGCCGGCCCGGCGGCGCTCCGGTAGAGGCGCTCCAGCGCGCGCCGCCAGCGGGGCAGCTTCAGGTAGTCCTCCGGCGACTTGGGTTCCCAGACGAAATCCCGGCCCCGCAGGTTGTTGAAGCCGTGATGAATCACGTTGTGGCCCACGTGCCAGAGGGAAAATGGCGTCAGTGAGGGCAGGAAGGCCAGTCGTCCCAGCAGGCTGTTCAACCGGCTGCTGTCCGTGAGCGCGCCGTGGCACGCATCGTGGCCGATCAGGAAGAGCCGGACGATGCCGATCCAGGTCAGCAGCGAGCCTACGACCCGCACCAGGATTCCCGGTCCCAGCACCACGAGAGCCTGGCCAGCCGCCAGCAGGAGCCAGTCAAACGCGAAGAGCCCCACCGCCGTGCCGGTCCGCCGCCGCCGGTAGGGAGCGAGGGCATCCCGGAGGGCCGCCAGGCGTCGTGCCCCGCCATTTTCGATTCCAGCGCGGGCCTGCTGCCCGGTCGTCGTCGTCATCTTCGAGAACTCCTCAAGCTGATACCGCAATGCCGCACAACTCGCCGCCGTCGCCCAGTGTAACCGCTGGCCGGGCCCGCTATGGCCCGGGCGCCACGAGCGGCACCGTCCTGTAGACCCAGTTGGCGGGGTCCGCCCGGCGTGCCGGGCTGGGAATGACCCGGGGATCCCCGCTGCGGTCCAGCTCGTCGAGCTTCAGGCGGTCCAGTTGCCAGCCCTTCGCCCGCAACTGGCGCATGAGCTGCCAGTAGGTCTGCATCAGCAGATCCTCCCGGTCGATATTGATGGCGGGCCACTCGGGCACGTCCGGCGCCCGCCGGGGGAAGTGACCCTCGGCGATGGCCTTGTCCTGGTAGACGTTGCGGAGGTTACGTTCCAGATGGTCCTTGTCCTTCTCCGGCTCCAGCATGAAATTGCGGAACGCGATGAAGTAGAGCTTCGTGTTGTCCTCGTCGACTGGCGTCGACATGGAATAGAACACGTTGCAGAACTCCGGCGTGCCGATCTGGACCCGGCCGTAGAGGGTAAAGCCCGGCACGTAGAACGTCAGGTGGGAGTTCACCGACGTGCGCTCCGGGCGCATCTGCGCCCACGCGCCGCCGCGGGGCGGGGGGTAGGACACCAGGTGGGTGCGGAACCCGTTGTCGATGAATTCCACCGTGTGGGCAGACGGCCGGCTGGGGTTTTCCTCGTTCAGCGGAATGCCGTGCACGATGTGCAGGTGCACCTGGTCCAGGTCCACCATCTTCATCCAGTGGATGTTCGTCTTCCAGGTGTCGGTGTGCGTGACCTTGCGCCAGGCGGGGTCCGTGTCCTCGGGCATGTCGAAGAGGGCGTGGGCCTCGTCAGTCCGGTCGCCGAGGAAGACCCAGAGGAGGCCGTGGCGGTCCTGCACGGGGTAGCTGTCCACCCGGGCCGCCGCCGGCAGTTCACCGGAGGGATCTGCCGCGGAAGGAATGGTGGTGCAGCGGCCCTCGGCATTGAAGCGCCAGCCGTGGAAAGGGCAGGACAGCGTACCGTCCTCCTGGCACTTCCCCTGGGAGAGGCTGGCGCCGCGGTGGCAGCAGGTATTGCTGAGACAGACCGCCTTGCCTGCACTGTCCCGGAAGAGCACGAAATCCCGGCCGAGCATCCGCGACTTCACGGGCTTGTCCGTGACGTTCTCGCTCCACTCGGCGATGTACCAGATGTTTGTGAGCAACATGGCTTGTCCTGGCTCCGGTGGTGAGCGGCGCGAAGCCGCCAGTCTAGGTGATCCCAGCGTAAGAGTCGGCCTACATAGCGATTCGTCTTCCGTCACAGTGGTGAAAGTGGCCAAACTTGGAGCATAATCGGTGCCTGATCAGGCGGGGTGTTGCTTTTTCCCGTCGATCCGTCTGAACCAACAAACATTCAATCAAGGGCTAAGAACCATGCAGACAAAATCCGTTCCATTGGCGCTGGCTATCGCGGCCATCGGACTGTGCGCCTTGCCGGCCGCCAATGCCGCCAAGGGCGACTGGCTGCTCCGTGGTGGCTTGGCGGTGCTCGATCCCAAGAGCGACAACCTTTCGCTGTCGCCGGGCGTCGAACTGCAGGTCGACAGCGCGACCAGCGGCACCCTCGAGACCGCCTACATGCTGGCGGATCACTGGGGCATCGAGCTGATGCTGGCGTATCCGTTCTCACATGATTTGGACGTCGATGGTGCCGGCAATATCGGCGAGGTTGACCTTTTTCCCCCCACGTTGAGCCTGCAGTACCACTTCAATCCGGACGGGCGTTTCCGCCCCTACATTGGCGCCGGGGTGAACTACACCACCTTTTCCGGCGAGGAGACGGTCGCTGGCGACGATCTTACCCTCGACGATTCCTGGGGAGCGGCCGGACAGCTGGGTGTTGATATAGGCCTGAACGACAACTGGTTCGTGAACCTGGCCGTGCGCTACATCGACATGCAAAGCGATGCGCAAGTGGACGGCCTCGACGTCGGCGAAATTGAGATCGACCCCTTCATGTACCAGGCGCAAGTCGGCTACCGGTTCGGGCATGCGGCTCCAGTCGTTGCGGCAGCACCGATGGCCGCCGTGGTAGCCGCGCCACCGCCGCCACCGCCGCCGCCCCCGGCGCCGCCGGCGGACATGGACCGCGATGGCGTAGTGGACGACAACGACAAGTGTGGCGACACGCCGATGGGTGAGCGGGTGGGCCCGCAGGGTTGTTCCTGCGACGTGACGCGCCAGGTGCAGTTCGCGCTGAACTCGGCCGAGTTGACCCGGGAAGGCAAGGCCACGCTGGATGAAGTGGCAGACACCCTGGGCCGGATGAAGTTTGTCTCCGGTACGGTGGTCGGCCACACGGACAACACCGGTTCGGAGGCCTACAACCAGACGCTATCGGAGCAGCGTGCCGCCACGGTGGCGTCCTACCTCGAAGCCAAGAATGTGGTTTCAGGCAGGCTGGCGACGTCGGGCGCCGGCGAGAGCCAGCCCATTGCGGACAACAAGACGAAGGAAGGCCGCGCCCAGAACCGCCGGGTGGTCCTGAGCCGGACGGACTGCGGCGCGCCGAACTAACCATCCGTCTGACGATTGAGTCAGAGAACCCCGGTCGCCTGATGGCGGCCGGGGTTTTTTTCAGATCCCGAGCTTGCCCAGCGCGTCGGCCACCTGGCCAAGCGCTCCGGACAGCCGTGGGTACTCCGATTCGAAGCGCAGCACCATTTCGCGCAACTGGGTCTCGGCCGACTGGTGCCGGTCCGAACCCGGCGGCGCATCGGGAATGTCCGCCAGCACTTGCCGGACGAGCGCCTCCGACCGGGGATCCAGGGAGTGCGTCGACTTGAGCTCCCGGTCCAGCTCGCCGAGCAGCGCGTGCAGCCTGTTCTGGTCCATCGGGATTGTCCTGTTTGCCGCCGGGTCGTGGTCCGTGAATCTACCACGCAGGTTGCCGGCCGGGCGCTGCAGGCTTGCTAGGAACGCAACACGGCGAGCGGATCCTTAAGCACATCCGGGTGAAGGCGCCGGGTCAATTCCAGATAGTCGGGGGGCAGTTCCGCCAGTGTGGCGACGCGGGCACCAGCGCCCCGCGCCACGGTGTGCCCCGGCGTATCGCCGAAGTCCATCCACGGGCGGTAGGTGATGAGGCTCTGGTACTGAATCTGGGCGGGCACCGTGGCCCGGGCCGGATCGTCGAGTTCGAACTTCCGGGCCTGGAACGTGCTGAGTTCGTTGTAGACGAAGGGCCGTGGCCCTGGCGGCCCGTCGATGTTGATCTGTTCCGTCACCCAGACGTTGTCGCCCACCACGACGGGTGGCTGGAAAACGTGGCGGAGCTTCAGGCCGGCGGCTTCCCCGGCGGGGTTCGCCACCGTGAGCCCGTCGGCGGTCAGGGTGACGGTGGAGGGACCGAGCCGCGTCAGCGGCACATCCACCGTCGTGCCCGTGACGGGGTTTTTCCAGGTCTCCAGCAGCCGCCCGGTATCCAGGTCGGTGAAGTACGCCACCTCGAGCGATCGCGCCTCGAAGGCGTCGGCGCTGACGCGGCGGTACTGGCTGAAGGTGGCGGCGAGAATGCCCATCATCGGGATCAACCGGTGTTCCGGCACGGCATAGCGGGCGCCGACCACGTAACCAATTACCAGGCGATCGTCCGTTGCGCCCCGCAGTTTGGCGAGCGCTGTCAGCCGGTCGCGCTTATTACCGAGGTCGAGGCCGGTCCGTGACCAGGATGGCAACGTCGTACCGCCGAGAGCCAGGGCTCCCAGGCCAACGAGAACGGCTCGGCGGTCAGGCATGGCAAACGTCTCCTTTGGATCTGCAACTACCGGAGCGCCGGCACGGATGTGTTGGTCGACATCCGCCTCCGTGCCACAGCAACTCAGGTTCTCGACAATGCCGCATTCTTGCTCGTCAAGGAACGGATGCAGACGTCGACCCTCATCTGCCGGTCGAACGCTTCGGCTTGATGTCCGTAATACCCCAGAAGTCCAGTTCCCGCTCGAAGGTCCACCGGGGATGGATCCGGTCGAGATCGGCCAGGTCCGCATTGGTGGCAAAGTCGTAGCCATTGGTCTCGGCGTTGTACCACTGGGCGTAGCGCAGGGGATAGACGACCTCTTCCGTGACGATGCTGAGCAGCTTCATCAGCGACTGGCGGAATTGCCGGTATCTGAACGACGTGCCGTGCTTGTTGGTTTTCTGGGCGATTGCGACCAGTTCATTCGCGGAGTGCGTCGACGAGGCTATCGAAAAGTCCTGGTTTGAAAACACTTCCGGGTACTCGAAGCAGGTCCCGACCCACTTGCCCACGTCGCGGACATCAATCCAGTTCACCGGGTAATCGGGCTCGGTGATGCCCGGCAGGTTGTCCTCCCGGATCATGGTCTTCGACAGCCGGCTGTCGCCACGAATCTGGGCGGTATTGGTGTAGTCCACGCGATGCATGGCGTAGTAGTAGGCGGGCCGGTGAATGCAGGTGACGTTCACGCCCTGGCCGCGCAGGAAATTGGAGATGAGCAGACGCTGGTGGATCCACCAGGGCGCCTCGGGCGCACCGTCGACGATGCCATGCACCTTGTCGGTGGGGAACACCAGCGTGATCACCTGCTTTACCGACGCGTTGGCTTTCAGGGCGCCGAGCGTCGCCATGACCTGGGTCATCACCGCTGCCCGGC